>NHEN01000138.1 GCA_002172625.1 Verrucomicrobiaceae bacterium TMED86
CCCAACTCCCCCTCATCAAGCAAGCTTCGGTTTCAACGAATAAAATAGGAACAAAAAGTCTTCCTTTTGGACCGCAGCCCTGATTCATCAATTCAAAACCCTGCCCCAATAATTACTTTTTACTCAATCGTCTATTCAGCACCACAGTATCCCCAAGCATCATGAATTCTCCATCTCCCGCAACTTCTCCCATTCATCAATCAAGCTGGAATCAATCTGTCTGATCATCCCGCTCAGAAACTCTTCGGCTTCGGCGACCTCTTCGGTCTTCGCTGTCGGGGGAACGGTTTGCACGAGGACTTTGTAGACGTCCGACAGGTGACGCAGTAGCACAGCTTCGCTTCGCTCGAGTTGATAAGACTTCACGTAGTCTTCGAAGGAAGTCCAGTCTTCCACCATTTCCCGCACGATCGATTTCGGCCGCACTCCCGCTTCCTTCGCCCAAGGGTTTGCCAAAACAAACTCATTGTAGGTTGCGTAGATAAAATCCTTCCCGGGCTTCGGATGCTCAACCTCTTCCAGAGCCTCCAGTCGATCCTCGTAATCCATCCCTTCTTCTTTCAACTGCGCCATCAAGGCCGTCTTGATTTTATCGGTTTGCTTGCGAAGCACCGCAGTGGGATCCTCGACAATTGCTTCAATCAACGAGAGTATGTTCAAGACGTATTTCGGTTCCTCGGGATCAAGTTTTAAAACAGTCTCGATCAAGTAAAGCCCAAGGGCCTGGTTCATCGTAAAGTCATCCTGCAGTTCGACATTCAACTCCACCTTGGCTGGTCCAGTGCGTTCCTCCTTCGGAATAATCGTAAGCACTTTCCCTTCGACCAGTCCCTTGAAAAGCGCGAAGGCTTTCTTCCGCAATCCTTTCTTCTTCACCGGTGTCTCATGACACACCCTGATCAGTCGCCTCAACTCGGCACAACCGTCTTCATGTTCACGCGAAAGCACATTAAGCAAAGTGCCATGCCGGAGATTAAAACTCGACGTGAGCTTCTCCGGCGGTGCGGTCTGTAATTTAAGAAAGGTTTTCTCATCCCAATTCACAAACCCCTTCTCCGGCGGACGCTTCTTTTGAGCCTTGCTCTTCTTCCCCTTCGCCGCCGCCTTTTCCTCGGCTTTGATATTCTCAATGACATATTCCGGAGCCTGCGCCACGACGTATCCTATCTCGTCAAAGCCCCGCCTCCCGGCTCGTCCGCTGATCTGACGAAAGTCACGCACCGCGAGGATCTTGGTACTCTGCCCGCCATATTTGAAAAGCTGGGTGAACAGAACAGTCGTGATGGGAACATTCACTCCCACGCCCAAAGTATCCGTTCCGCAGATCACCTTCAACAATCCGCGCTGCGCCAACTTCTCGACCAGCACACGATACTTCGGCAAGAGTCCGGCATGGTGGATTCCCAAGCCGTGCCGAAGGAGCTTCTTCACCTCCTTACCATAAGGACTTTTGAAATCGGCACCTTCCAACACCTTCGCAATTTCCGCTTTCTCGTCCTTGGTGCAGAAATTACGACTCATCAAATTCTGCGCCGTCCGTGCACAGGCCAGTTGCGTGAAATGGACCAGGTAAATCGGCGCCCGGCCAGACTCCACGAGCTCTTCCACCTTGTCCTCCAGCGCCGTCGTGCTGTATTCGAACTCCAAAGGCACCGGCCGGTCCTCCGACTTCACCAAAACTGTTTCCGCTCCGGTGAGGTCCGTGATTTCCCTCTGAAAAAACTCAGTCTCTCCCAGTGTCGCCGACATTAACAAAAATCGCGCCTGTGGCATCGTCAGCAATGGCACCTGCCACGCTACCCCACGTTCATGATCGGAGTAGTAATGAAACTCGTCCATGATTATCTCATCGACCTGGGCCTTCGATCCTTCACGGAGCGCCAGGTTCGAGAGAATCTCCGCGGTGCAGCAGATCACCGGCGCCCCGGCATTCACGGTGGCGTCGCCGGTGATCATGCCGACATTGTCCGCGCCGAAGGTTTCGCAAAGCGAGAGAAACTTCTCATTCGCCAGGGCCTTGATTGGCACGGTGTAAAAGGATCGCCGCTTTTGGCAAATGGCGCGAAAGTGCAAAGCCAGCGCCACGAGGGATTTCCCCGAACCAGTCGGCGTATTGAGAATGACATTTTTCCCTTCGAACAATTCCAAAATCGCCTCTTCCTGATGATCATAGGGCTCAATCCCCGCCTCGATAAGATACTCCAGAAAGGCATCCAAGACCTCGCTACTATCAGAGGGATCGGAGATGACACCGGGATCGAGATCAGCCATGGCCGGAGACCCTGAAGGAGTGCCGTGACATGTAAAGCCCTCGGCTATTCTTCTACCGTCTTAAACAAACGAAATCCCCGCTTCTGGTAATTCGCCAAGGCATGCGGATGATCTTCGGTGCAGGTATGAAGCCACACTCGCTTCGTGTCCGCCCGTGACCAGGCCTGCGCTACGGCCAAACTCAACATCGCCGACCCCAGCCCTTTTCCAAACATCTGTGGCAGCAAACCAAAAAGAGCAATCTCAACCTGACCACCATCCTGCACTTCCAACTCAAAGTATCCCGCCACTTCTCCCTCCCAATAGGCCAGCCAGGTTTCCAAGCCCTCCTGCACCGCAAAAGCTCTCCACTTTTCCTGACTCCAAACCAAACGATCCGTCCAATCCCAATCACCTCCGACCTCACGATACATTCTCTGGTTCACCAAACCATCTGGCTCATCCACTTTTCTCCCCTCAAACCCAGCTGGCGCATCCACCGGGGAGAATTCCTCCCGGGATTTCATTTCAAGATAAGAGACAATCGACGGCATGACTATTTTCTACGAATTCAACTCAGTAAGAATTTCCATAATTGTCTCACCACTCCGGTGATCAAAAAGACCTTCGACCCGAATCCACTGCGTGACTTGCGCCAACTCCGGCGGCTTCAAAGCGAGGCGATTCAAATCATCCAAGTCACCTTTCCCTTCTTCCCGCACCGCCCGATAGAAATGAAGATATTTTCTCCCGGCCCGACCCAAAAAGGTCACGGTAAGATTCTCACCAACCGGGCGCTCTTCAACGCCCTCCCAAAAATCTTCCGGCAACTGGTCCAACTCCAATCGGCCGGCCGTCGTGATATTCAACCAATTGGGCTCCATTGAAAACTTCTGCGCCACTTCAACAGCCGCGCCTTGCACCTCCATCGGGAGCGGAAAGGCATCGAGCAATTCATTCCCCTGCTTCATCGCGATGACTTCAACGAGCGAAGATTCCTCATCGCAAATCACAAGATGAGCCGCCTCATCCAACAATTCCCCAAGACATACCAAGGCCGAAAAATTCATCTTACGAGAAGAGCTCTTTCACCGCCGCACGCTTCAATGCAAGTTCGCGCCATTCGCTCATCAGGCGCGATTCCTGAATCACACCGCAACCACTCGGCAATTGAAATTGATCCCCTTTCCAGGCTGTCATGCGAATCGCGACCAGCGCTTCGAAATCTCCATCACGATACAATCCAAAGGGCGCCCCAAATTCCGGCGGACAGCCCAATCGTTTCCGCCAATCATTCAATAAGTCCATCGTCTCCTGCGTGCGGGGTAACGGCCCCAATGCAGGCGTCGGATGAAGGCGATCAATCAACGTTTGAATTAACTCGTGGCGATATAGCTCCACTTTGATGAGCGTTTGAAAATGGATCAATTTGCCCAGATCCAAAATCCCCCGCTCCTGACGGGTCACCATTCCCAGATCCGAGAGCTTCGCAATCAAGGTCTGTGCCACAAACTCATGTTCGCGGATTTCTTTATCATCAATCGCAAACAAGGCGCCCTCATCACCCCCCGCCGTTCCAGCCAGCGCCATGGTGTAGATTCGTCCATCGAAATATCGAAAGAGCACCTCGGGGGTGGCTCCCAAGAACCCCTCATCCTCGCCAATCCAGCCATAAGGTCGCAAATTGGCCGGAAGATTCAGCAATCGTCCAAGAAGAACATCCGGTGATACCTCCCCCTGCCCGCTCACCGTAACCACAGGCACCGACTTTTCGATCACTCCCTGCGAAATCGCCGATGAAACCTCCCGAAAGACCTCGGCAAATGGTTCCGCGTCGGCTTCCTCCCAGCTTATCTCAGCCGGGCGAGATTCCTTTACGGACTCGAGCACCTCAACGCGGTCCGGAATCAGCCAGGGCTTTTCCTGGCTAAGCGAAAAATTATTCTTATAAAACGCCACTCCCGCCGAAGGAGCTTCGGACTGTGCGGTAAAAGGACCGTAACCAACGAGCACTTCGCCGGTTCTGGTTCCAAAAACCGCACGTTCCATGACCTACCTACTCTCCCACTCCGTTACGGATGATGTCGGCAAAGCTGGACACTTCCAGTCCGGCTCCACCCACAAGTGCTCCATCGATATCTTTCTGACCGAGGAGCTCCTTGGCGTTATCGGGCTTGACCGATCCACCATACTGGATTCGCACTTTTTCGGAGACGGAAACTCCGTAGAGGTCAGTGAGAACAGACCGTACAAATTCGTGGGCATCCTGCGCCTGTTGAGGCGAAGCAGTCACTCCGGTTCCGATAGCCCAAACAGGTTCGTAAGCAATCACCGTATCAAGCATCTGTTTTTCAGAAACATCCTTGAGACCGTCGGTGATTTGAGTGCGCAAAACATCTTCCAGCTTTCCATCTTCGCGCTCTTGCAAAGTTTCACCGATACAGAAGATCGGCTTTAATTCCAGATCATGTGCCTTGAGAACTTTCGCGTTAATGAGGGCATCGCTCTCACTATAAATCGCACGACGTTCGGAGTGCCCCAGGATGACATAGTTCACGAAAACCTCCTTCAACATAAGCGCACTGATCTCGCCGGTGTAGGCGCCACTATCTTGCTCGCTCATGTTCTGGGCCGAGACACGAACTCGTGAATGCGCCAGAAGCTCGGTCGCTTTCGGAAGAGAAATGTAGGGAGGGGCTAATACGATATCGACACCTTTGGGGAGGTCGTTGAGTTTACTCTCAAAACTTTGGATAAAGTCCTCGGTGTCCGATGGTCCTTTGTTCAGCTTCCAGTTGGCGGCGATAATGGGCTTCCTCATGTCGGGAGCGAGGTAAACCAGACTCCCGACAAGGGCAAGGCTACTTTGAGTTGGGAGTCAATTGTCCCACTTTAAGTGGCCGCCGATTCATTGCCCTCGTTGAATCTTCAATATTTCCGCCGCGTATCGCTCACCAAGAATCTTCATACTTTTGGTGTCGAAATGCCACCGGTCCATCGCCGTCAGGCCCTCCGACTTGACCACTCCGGTGTGGGGAACTTCCGATGACAGCTTCGCGATTTGATCGTTCACCTCCCTGGCATTGTTCACCTGCCCCGCGACAAAGGGCAACTTGGGTAACTTCAAATCCTTGCGCAAATTTTTCACCAGCTCTTTCAACTTGTCGAGATACTCGGGGTCCTTGTGATCGGTCTCACCCTGATGCCAAAGCACCCCTTTGAGCTCTCCTTTTTCCATCGCCGCCTTCATCCGACGAAGAGCCTCTTGATAAAATTTAGCGTCACGCGTCCACTGCTTGATACTTGATCCTCCTTTGGCATTCACCACGAGACCAATCGTCATCTTGGAATCCTCTTTAAGCATCGCTTTTGAAAATGAATAGCCCGGATTCATCTTCTGCATGTTCAGCCCTTTCCGAATCGTGGAATACCGATTGAGGGGATTTTTTGCAGGCTCGAATTTGTCTTCACCATTCAAAAGAAAACACCTCTCGATGACTCCTTCATCCTTTTCCGCAATCGGCGCACGGCCCGCCATATTCGACTGGCCGATGAGTAGATAGAGATCCATTTTTTCTTCCGCTACTGAAAGCGAGGCACTGCTCATCACGAAGCCTATCCGGATGAAAAATCTCTTAAGCATGATTTCTCTTATCGCATATAAACCCGTAATCCAATCAGATTGCAGTTGCCCCTTCATTTCTCTCTCCTAAATTCCCCGCATGTCCAAAGTTAAGATCTACCATTTCAATCATTGAGGCTCCTCTGACAATGCCCTGGCGGTCGCCAAGGAACTGGGAGTTGATCACGAAGTCATCGTCTACATTAAAACACCACCGGGCGAAGCCGAGCTCACCAAAATCGTGGAGGCGCTTGAAGACCCCGTCGAAGATCTCGTGCGCAAAGATTCGAAATTCAAGAAACTCGAACTCAATCCCGACGACTACGTCGACAATCCGAAGGCCGTGGTCGACATTCTCGTCAAACACAAGCAGCTCCTCCAGCGCCCGGTTTTAATCAAAGGTAAGAAAGCCATCATCGGCCGACCGAAAGCCCGGATTTACGACTTTTTGTCCTGAATCACTTATTTTCCGGTCGTGCCAGCCTCCCGGTAGAAATTATCCGGGAAGGGCGCCCCCTTGGATCCCTTGATCTTGCGGTGAAAATACTTGTTCCCCCGATCGGGCATCAAGGGCATTGCCTCGCCGCCTGATTCTTTGAGCAGGGAAAAAAGCGCCTCGTTCATTTCGGTAACCCGGGCGGCCTGCGCAGAGTCATTGAAGAGATTAATCCGTTCTTTGGGATCAGATTTGAGGTCGTAAAGCTCATCGACATCCCACACTCCGTGATAGCGGATATATTTATAGTCCTCGCCAATCACGGCATGGGTCGTCGGCGTCTGCGGGTAGTTGCGCTCCCAGTAATATTCGTAGAGCAAATACTTACGCCAATCAGCAAGCTTCTCTCCTTTGGCGAGAGGCCAAAAACTTGCTCCGTTCATTTCCCCCGTGCCCTTCAAGCCAGCCACCTCCAACAAGGTAGGAGCGACATCAATGTTGGCGACAATTTTCTCCACGGTCGTCCCGCCTTCGATCGCCTTGGGATAGCGGATCAACATCGGCACCTTCACTGACTCGTCGTAGGCACATCGTTTATCGATGAGCCCGTGTTCTCCGAAAATAAATCCGTTATCGCCGAGATACAAAACCACCGTGTTCTCCAATTCTCCGCTCTTCTCGAGATTGCCCAAAAGACGTCCCACACTATCGTCAACCGCGAGAAGTGCTTCGCAGTAGCGACGGTAATATTTCTTCATGTCCACTCCGGTGTAATATGCAAACTCCACACCGTGACGGCTGTTGCTTTGATTGCGCACCCACATCGGCGGGTCTTGGAACATGTCCGGATTCGCGGTGGGCGTTGGAGGAGTGGGAATGTCCACTTTGTCATACTTAAAAGCATGGCGATCAGGTGGAAGAAAATCGGCATGCACGCCTTTGTGTGAGACATACAGCAGGAAGGGTTTCTCGTCGTCTTTCGACGCCAACCATTCCTCAGCAAAGTCGGTCAGCTCGTCAGTAATGTATCCCTTTTGCGGAACTTTCTTTCCATTGATATTGTAGCCCGAGTTGATCGCTTGGGGCACAAAGCGTCCTTTCGCTTTGAGCATCTTGGGATCGGGCACGTAAACTCCCTGTCCTTTAAAGCTGATCCAGTGATCAAAGCCCCGCTGCTTTTCCTCGCTGTCGCCCATGTGCCATTTCCCAATGAAGGCCGTCTGGTATCCCGCCTTCTGCAGAAGCTCGGGAAAAAAGGTCAGCGACTTGCTCACCGGATTGTAATTATCCACAACATGATGGTTGTGCGCGTAGAGCCCGGTCAGAATCGAGGCCCGGCTCGGCGAGCACAGCGAGGTCGTGACGTAGGCATTTTTAAAATGAACTCCCTCAGCCGCCAATCGGTCAAAATTCGGCGTCTTGAGAAAAGGATGCCCCAGAAAGCCCATCGCATCGTATCGATGGTCATCGGTGAGAATCACCACGATATTGGGCCGCTTCGCCGCCTGGGCGGTCCCCAACACCACAAAAATCCCAACGACCAATAATCTGACAATCCCTTGATTCATCATGCCGCCATCCTGACAGACTGCCCGCCGATGACAACTCATCCAAAAAATATGTCGCGGAAACGATTTTTAAGAATATTTTCCGGTCGCAATCACTCCCATCCCTACTCATGCGATTTCTTCTATCCATCATTCTCACTTGCCTATGCGGAAGCCTCTCCGCCAAAGAACGCCTCGTCCTGCTCGCGGGCGGACTGAGCAAAGAGGGCATCTCTACTCAAGTTCAATCCCTTATCAATAAGGTCGACGGAGCCAAGGTCCTACAAATCACTCCAAAGTCCATCGCCATCGAATTCGATTCCGCCAAGGTGACAGAGGCGGCCCTCAAAAAGACCCTCACCGCTTCCGGCCTGACCATCACCGGCCAAAAAGCCCTCTTCAAAATCAAAGGCCTCGTCTGCAGCAGCTGTTCCAACATTCTCACCAGCCTTCTCGCCAAGGAAAAAGGTGTCATTTACGTCAACAGCATTTCCCATCTCAACGGAAAGGCCGATATTTCTTTCGACCCCAAGGAAACCACCCAAACCAAGATCGAAGCAGCGGTGAATACCACTCGCTATCAGGTTGTTAAAACACTCCCCCCGAAATCCCCATCCTAATCCTCTTTTCTGGAAGGTTGAAACAAACGGTCAAGTTCCTCAGGGGGCTTGGCCGTTTTTTTCGCCGCGTAAAAATAATTCATCTTTTTTGCAAAAACTTCTGCAAAACGTATTTCCGAAGGTAGGCTCCGATTACATTGCGGCCTTTTACTATAAAAGGGTCCAATGGCGGCCAATCTTTCGGGGGGGAGATTGGCCGCACTTTTTTTTGCACACTGATTGTGGTGGAAATGCCAGCGACTCGCATTATCCTGTCGCCACCATCGTGTTCGGAAAACTCCTCCTTCTCTTCATCCTCGTCCCCCTGGCCGAGCTCTACCTCTTCATGACCCTGGGTGCCCGGCTTGGGTTCCCCAACACCATCGCGATCATCATTATCACTGCGGTGATCGGCGCTGCCCTGACCAAATCCCAGGGCCGCCTCGCCATGGCGAAATTCCAGCAGGCCACCAGCGAAGGACGCATGCCCCACAAGGAAGCGCTCGACGGCCTCATGATTCTCCTCGCCGGAGCAGTCCTCCTGACCCCCGGCTTTCTCACCGACGCCATCGGCTTTCTCCTCCTCATCCCACCGATCCGGGCCATCGTCCGAAATTCCCTCGCCAAACGCCTAAGAGGGAAAATCAAGGTCGCCACCCCCGGCTTCCCTCCTCAAGCCGAGGAAGAATCCGGTCCTCCCTCGAAACTCGACGACGGCAAGGTCATCGACGTCTAACGATAAGCAGACAGGATTTCCCCAAACTCTGAACTGTTTCCAAACTAGAGAGTCTCACTCAACATGGCCGCCCCGAAAACAGTCGCCGAACCTCACAAGGAACTCCGCTTCACCCGCGCCGGACAAGCTCAGGGAATGTTTATTGCTGCCACCGTGGCCTTTGCCTTTACCCTTCTTATCACCATCACCTGGTTTATGGGCCACCCGGATTTCCGTTGGTGGATGCCTCTTCCTTTCCTCGTCCTGGCCTGGCTCCTCGCCAGAGTCGCGCTCCATTGCACCCGCCACGCGTACATCATCCTCACTCCGATGGGTATCGAGATTTTCCCGCTCCTCAAGCCGGAGAAAAACCTCAATCTGATCTACTGGACCGAACTCGATCACGCCGATTTCAACGAAGAACTCACGCTCGCCAAACTCCACCGCGATGCCGAAGAAAGCTCCGGAGCGGTCCTTTCCCTGAAGCCCATCCTCGCAAAACAACGCCCCCTCCTCAAGAAAGCCCTCGAAGGCCGCCTCGCGGAAAAAGCCTAACCCCGGGGAACCAAGGTCCGATAGTCACCGTTCCGAATGGTGACCCCGTCCCGGTCCAGACGATCCAGCAGCGGCATGATCACCTTTCGTGAGGTATTCAGCTCCTGCCGTAATTCCGAAACCGTGGCCTGCCCGTTCTTCTCGAGAAAAGCCGTCACCTTGGCGACCGTTGACTGAAAAACCCTCCCTCCCAAAGTCACCTTGGGTTCCAGCGGAATAATCTGTCTCGTGCGCGACAGAAACTTATAGGCCGCCGTATGCGACGGAGTCCCTTGCAGCTCACCCGGAAGCGGCGGATTCAATCCGGCATTGTCGAGGGTCTTCAAAATCTCCGCCGCCGGCGCTTCCAGCTCGGGAGGAAGTTCCAGCGAGTGCGAATTGTGGCAGATCAAGTTATCTCCCACTTTGAAATTCTTCTCGCTCAACTGAATCAACAAGGCCTCGAGCAGTCCCGGAATTCCCATCGGAGCTCCCATGTTCTTCTTAAACAACTCCGTCGTCATGCCAATCTGATCCGGATGCTTCTTATGATATTCCTGCACCAGCTGTGAGCTCTCTTTGACCAAGCCTTTCCAGTAGGGAGCGAACGAAAGATGCTTCTCGCCCAAAGCCACCACCTCATTGGCTTTCGTCATCTTTTTCAGGGCCGCCTTAATCCCGGCTGGCGAGAATGGCAGCGCTTGAACCAAGTCTGCCTCAGTCAGGAAATGATCCCGAATCAAATGCGTTCGCAACAAAAGCTGCAAATCATCAGGCGCGGTCGCCCGCTCGGTCAGAAAAAGCTGCCGGTCCGCGCCCCTGAAATTCCGCCGCGAAGGATGCGCATCGAGAATGGTCCCTCCCGCAATCGTGGCCTCTCCCGAAAGCTCGCGAATGACGATCCGCTCTCCTACAAAACTATGCACCGGATGATCAAAGCGCAGCTGCGCAATCGTTGACTCGCCGGGATGCAGGGTATTCCCCTCCGGGAACAAAACGCGCGCCTGCGTTCTTCCCGATCCATGGTGCACATAGATGCGATGATTCGATTTCAAAGGACGCAGTGTTCCCTTCTGCCCTGGAATGGGACGAACCGAACGAATCAACTCCGCATCCACCTCATAAGATGCCTCAGCCAGCGATCCTCCCACGAGAAGATTCCCCCGCGAGACGCCCTTCTTGCCTTTTGACGTCAGCGGAAGGTCGGGGAGATTGAGCGCCGTTCGCATTCCCGGCATGGCATGATCCACCGACGAGGAATGGTTTTGAATGGCACGCACACTCGTCTTCAAGCCCGATGGATAGGCAATCAAGGAATCTCCCGTTTTCAACTCCCCACCGGCCAATGTCCCCGTCACCACCGTGCCCACGCCCTTGGGCGAGAAGGCCCGGTCCACTGCTAATCTCGGATGTCCGAAATTCCGGGGCGCTGGAGTCTCCAGCAGCGTATTGGCAATCGTCTCCTTCAAAAGCTCCATCCCAAAGCCGGTCGGCGCGGAAACCGGCACGATGGGCGCGCCNTCGAGAGCNGTTCCCTGAAGATCATCNGCCANCATCTCCGTCACAAATTCCANATCCTCGCAAAGNTCNGCCTTGGTCAGNGCNACGATGAAATTGCNNATCCCCAGGTAAGTCAAAATCTGTAAGTGCTCCTCCGACTGCGGCATCCACGAATCATCCGCCGCCACCACAAAGACCCCCAGGTCAATCGAACCCACGCCCGCGACCATGTTGTTCACGAAGTCGGCGTGCCCCGGGACATCCACCACTCCGAGTTCGAAGGTGTCATCTGATGTCTTGGGCACCGGCAGAGAAAAATGCGCGAAACCCAATTCAATGGTGACCCCACGTTCCTTCTCTTCCGGGAGTCGGTCGGGATTGGTTCCAGTGAGAGTTTGGACCAAGGTCGACTTTCCGTGGTCGATGTGGCCGGCCGTGCCGATGATGTAATTGCGGGACATTGGGTGAGCTACGGCGTGACGATATCAGCAATTCGCGCTTTTTCAAAATCGAAGGGCGTCATTTCTAAAGCGACCTTCACCCCCACCACCAACTCGGGCTTGCGCGGATTCATCGCCTTCGCCGGATGCCCGATCACTTCCTTGCCATTAGGCAGACGCACCGTGAAGGCACGGTCGCTCAATACAGCGAGAATCTCACCAGTCGTCGTAATCGGTTCCACAGGCACGGCGGAAGAGTGAAGAGTGAAAAGGGAAATGTGAAGTGAACTAACTCTGAATCCGATTTTTCAGCAATGATTCATCGCGAGGAGAATGATGATACTGTGGGAATGGCAAGGCAACTCTGGCTCCTCTGGGTCGCGCCGATCATTGGCGGCGTCATCGGAGCCCTCGCCTGTAAGTTCATTAGCTCGGAGGATTCCGTGCAACTCACTTTACCACGGAAGTGGGAAATCCGCGTTGAAGGCAAAGACCTGCTCGCGGATTTTTGCTAGCTGGGTTTCATCCTCACGTGCCTTGAGCGCTTCGTGAATGAGATCCGCCACCGCGATGACATCGTCTTCCTTCATGCCACGGGTGGTGACGGCTGGAGTTCCGATGCGGATACCGCTGGGCTTCATGGGTCCGGCTTCGTCGAAAGGAATAGAGTTCTTATTCACCGTGATGCCCACCTTGTCGAGGGTGTCGGAAACGATGGAACCGTCGAGCCCCACCGGGCGAAGATCAACCATGAAGACATGATTGTCGGTGCCGCCGGAAACGATACGGTAACCATTTTCCGCAAGACGCGCCGACATGGCCCGGGCGTTCTTAACGACCTGTGCTTGATACTCCTTGAAACCGGGCTTGAGAGCCTCACCAAAGCAAACCGCCTTGGCTGCGATGACGTGCATGAGCGGGCCACCTTGGACTCCGGGGAAAACGCGACCGTCGATCTTCTTGGCGTATTTCTCTTTGCAAAGAATAACACCGCCACGAGGTCCACGAAGTGATTTGTGGGTTGTGGTCGTCACGAAATCAGCATGCGGCACCGGGCTGGGATGAACTCCGGCAGCGACAAGTCCGGCAATGTGGGCCATGTCAACGAAGAGATACGCTCCCACTGCTTCGGCAATCTTTCCCATTCGCTCGAAATCGATCGTCCGGGAATAAGCACTCGCCCCGCAGGTAATCAGCTTCGGCTGCACTTCCTTGGCCTGAATTTCGAGCGCATCGTAATCGATTGCCTCATCCTCTGCACTCACACCATAGTGCGTAACATCGTAAAGCCGACCCGAGAAATTGGCCGGGTGTCCGTGCGTGAGGTGACCACCATGCGCAAGATCCATGGTGAGAATTTTGTCGCCGGGCTGAAGCACTGCGAAGTAAACCGCCGTGTTGGCCTGACTTCCGGAGTGAGGCTGCACGTTAGCGTGGTCCGCTCCAAAAACCTCCTTAAGTCGGCTGATCGCAAGCTCTTCGACGACGTCGACATTCTCACATCCGCCATACCAACGACGTCCGGGATAGCCCTCGGCATACTTGTTGGTGAGAAGCGAACCTTGGGCCTCCATGACCGCCGGGCTGCAAAAGTTTTCCGAAGCAATCAACTCAATGTGACTGCGCTGACGTTTCTCCTCACCGCGAATCGCGTCAAAGACTTCCGTGTCCGTCATCGCGAGACGACTTCCCGAAGCCTTGCAAAGCCGCGCGTCGTGACGCCCACCTTCATAGTCGCTGGACAGGAAGGCCTCCACCATTTCGAGAGCGGTTTCAGCCGACACCACGGTCTGGCCGAGGCAGAGCACATTGGCATCATTGTGTGAGCGGGTCGTCTTGGTCTCTTCGACGGTGCGAACGTTGGCTGCCCGGACGTCACGAAAGCGATTTGCGGCGAGGCAAACTCCCACGCCCGAGGTGCAGACAAGGATTCCCCGGTCGCTGCGCTCTTCATGAACGGCCCGCGCCACCTCATGGGCAAAGTCTGGATAATCGACCGAATCCGTCCCCTGTGTCCCGTAGTCGATCACTTCGTGGGCGGTGCCTTTCAGCGCCTCCACGATCGCGTTTTTCAATTCAACTCCGCCGTGATCGGCTCCAACTGCAATGCGGTAAGACTCAGCACTCATAAGGACGCCCCTTCCCTGCATCCTCGGAGGACAAATGGCAAGCGCTCACTGAGAAAAGAAAGCCTTATTCCGCTCTCTCATCGAGAAAGCCGATAATCCCGCCCATCGCCTCGTTCATGACGCGCGAAACCGAGTCGTAGGCCTGCCTCCCCATCCCGATGGGATCAGGCACATCCACGCCGACCTCGCCGTTGAATTCCACGAAGTCACAAGCGAGATGGTACTTTTCTTCAAACTCCGGAAACATCATCTCCAGCATCTCGAGATGGCTCGCCGTCATGCAGAAAACGGCCTCCGCATCCTTCAAAATCTCCTCGTCCACCATGCGACTCCGGAACCCCGGCAGCTCAACCCCCTGGTCCCTCAGCACCTCCAAAGTCTCACGGCTGGCCGAACATCCCGGCTGGGCGGCCACGCCTGCCGAGCTCACCTCATGACCAGCGTCTCCGGCGGCCTTGCGAAAAATTCCTTCCGCCATCGGGCTCCGACAGGTATTCCCAGTGCAAACAAACAAGATCTTTCGAGGCATAGAAATGACGCTAGCTCCTCTCCGGTATCTCTCAATAATCAATTCAACTCAGATGAAAATCGCCAATTACCTCCTCGCCGCCCTCTTCGCCTTCTTTGCCTGGGTCCAGCGCAACGACATCGACCCCTCGATCTACAGCCACTCCTTCATGGACAATCCAGCCCTGGATTCGGCCCTCTGGCTCATCTTCTACCTCATCATCGCCGTCGGCTTCGTTGTGGTCTCCTTCCGAAAACTCCCCAAGTGGTATTTCGTGGTCGCCATCGTCGCCTGCTTCTTCGAGATGGCCATCTCCGGCCCCGGCCTCTGGGAAAACATCTTCGGAGACAAACCCGCCACCATGGCCCAGAACTCGATGTCTGCCGCAGACCCCCGCGTCGAACTCAGCCGCGAATTCTTCGGAGCGCTCATTGCCCTCGCCGCCGTCTTCTTCCAGCTTTGGCAAAGCCGCCGGCCCAAGAACGCCTGAGTATGGAAAACGTCGGATACCTTACCGAAGCGATCTTCCGGGAAGCGAATATCTCGATCTCGACGCTATCGTCGAAAAATAAACCGCTTATTCTTCCCGGCGGCGGAATTCTCCCGGAGGACACCCCACCGCTGCTTTAAACTGACGAGTCAGCGATGACTGCTCGCTGTAACCACATTGCAGAGCAATTTCCGCAATCCCCAGATCGGTGTCCCGCAAAAGCACCGCGGCACGATCAACGCGAAGCTTTCGAACATACTGACCGACGCTCAATTTAAAAATTCGCTTCATGCGGCGCTCCAGTTGGGAACCATTCATTCCGGCGATCTTTGCCAGGTCGGGAACTTTAATTTCCTCATCAAGATGGTCATGCACCCAATCGACCACCTTGCGAAGGCCCGCCATTTTCAAATCCCCCACGCTGGGACTTTGTAGATCCCTCGAGATCGAAACGAGCCCCGTCACCTCCCCCGCTTCATCAGTGAGCGGAAACTTGCTCGCGAGATACCAACCCAAAGAACCATCGCGATTCGTGATCAGCTCCAGACGATCCACCACCTCACCACCTCCCTGAAGCACCGCCTCATCCTGCTTCCGATACACCTCAGCCAGTGTCTCAGGAAACAGCTCCTCGGCCCTCCGCCCGATCACCTGGGCCTCCGATTTCAACCCCAAACGCTCTGCGAAGGCCGGGTTGACCGAGCGGTAGACCCGCTCCATATCCTTCACGCAATAGACGATGTCCGGAATCACCCGGAATATTCGGTCTACGGTTTCGGTGGTCATCTCAGCTCCTTTTCACCGATTCCTACGCCCGTGGCAAGTCACACGGTCAAGACCTCGTCCGAATTACTTGTTATCTTTGGCGTCAATGTCGTCTCCACAGCTATCGCATTCGGAAATCACCAGCGATTCGATCACCACCGGCCTCGTTGACGAAGCCTGCACCCTGGCCGCCGAACTCCTCACCGCCGCCCGCACGGCCCGGACTCCAATCGAAAAAAGCGAGGCTCACAAGATGACCCGCCTCCTCGCCGACTCCGCCGGAAAGGAACTCACCTTCCATCTCGCCGACGAAGTGTTCCGTCCGCCCACGGCCAACGCCCAAGCCCGGGTCTTTCGCCAACTCATCGCACGGCACGGCATCCCGGCCTACCTCAAGCCACATCAAAAAATCATGATGCGCGTGGGCGCCCTGGCCTCTCACCTCTTCCCAAAGCTCGTGATGCCCGCCGTCACCGCCCAGATCCGCCGCGATTCCCAACGCGTCATTCTCCCCCGCGAAGACGACAAGCTCACCCGCTACTTCGCCTCCCGGAATCGCGTCAATCTCAACCTCCTCGGAGAAGCCATCCTTGGCGAGGAAGAAGCCGAAAACCGCCTCCAAGAAAACCTCACTCTCCTCAGCAAGCCCGAGTGCAATTACCTCTCGGTAAAAATCTCAGCCATCTTCTCCCAAATCAATCTCCTTGATGAAGAAGGCACTCTCACCGCCATCCAGGAACGACTTCGAAAACTCTACCGCACCGGGAAGTTCATCAATCTCGACATGGAGGAATACCGCGACCTTGACCTCACGTGCGAAGCCTTCCGCCGCACTCTCGACGAAGAGGAATTCCAATCCCTCGAAGCTGGCATCGTCCTGCAAGCCTATCTCCCCGACTCGTATCAGGTTCTCAAGGAGCTCACCGAGTGGGCCAAAACCCGCAAGACTTCCATTAAGGTCCGCATTGTCAAAGGAGCCAATCTCGCCATGGAAAAAGTCGAAGCCTCCCTGCACGACTGGCCACAAGCACCCTATTCCCACAAAGCCGACGTCGATGCCAATTTCAAACGGATGCTCCACTACGCCTGCCGTCCTGAAAACACCGAAGGCGTTCGCATCGGCGTTGCTTCCCACAATCTCTTCGACATCGCCTACGCCCTCTTGCTCCGCTCCCGACACGCAGTCGAAGACCGTGTCGAATTGGAAATGCTCGAAGGCATGTCCAACGATCAGGCCCGTGTTCTTGAAAAACGCAACTCGCCCGTCCTCTTCTACTCGCCCATCGTGCGCGGGAAGGATTTCCATTCCGCCATCGCCTACCTCGTGCGACGCCTCGACGAAAACACCTCTCCCGAAAACTTTCTCCCTCATGTCTTCTCGATGACCCCGGGCGACCCCGAATGGCAGGAACAAGAAAAACGATTTCGCGAGGCCTGCCAGCGAATCGACTCCGCGGCCTCCAAGCCCAATCGCCAACAAAACCGCGCCCTCCCACCTCAGCCTGCCGGATCGGATTTCCGCAACTCCCCCGACACCGACTGGGTCCTCCCTGCCAACCGCCAATGGCTCGCCGGGGAAATTCAAGACTTCCAGCCCGACTCTCCGCCTCCCTGCCCGGAGCTGGAGGAGGTCCTGCAAATCGCCAAGTCTTCGGAGTGGTCTCAAACCCCTCCCGCCAAACGTGCCGACCTTCTCTACCGTGTCGCCAACCAACTGGAAGCCGCCCGCGGTCGCCTCATCGCGGTGATGCGTCATGAGGCCGAGAAGCGTCCTTTCGAAGCCGACGTCGAAATTTCCGAAGCAGC
>NHEN01000139.1 GCA_002172625.1 Verrucomicrobiaceae bacterium TMED86
GGACGCGCTACTTGCCAAGACAATCTTGTCTGACAGTTTGCCTGATAAGCGCTCAAAATCATCGGGGCCACCAAAAATGGCAAACAACTCGACGGCTCCTACGTTCTCAACAAAATCGGAGAGGTTCTCGACGCTCAAAGTCGCGAGTTCCTCAGCTCCGCCAACGCAAAAGAAAAACCCTTCTTTCTCTACTTCGCCTCCCACATAAATCACGGGCCCTACACCCCGGATAAAAAACTTGGCGACCAACAGATCATCGGAGCGAGTCGAAACAAGGATGGATCATCTTGCAACAGCGTTCGCCAAGATTTCATTTACGAAAACGACGTCCTCGTCAGTCGCCTGCGCAACTACCTCGCCACCACCGACGACCCACGGCGCCCCGGGAAAAAGCTCTCTGAAAATACTCTCTTCATTTTCTCCAGCGACAACGGTGCCGAGAAAAGGAACAAGCAATTCACCGGCCCTCTCCGCAGCAACAAAGGCTCGGTTTACGAGGGCGGACACCGCGTTCCCTTTCTCGCAAGTTGGCCTCTCGGCGGAGTAAACGGCGGGAGGGATACCAGCCGCCTTCTTGGTCTCAACGACATCTACGCCACCACCGCTGACATCCTCGGTAAACCTTTACCGCCACTCACCGGCA
Organism: Verrucomicrobiaceae bacterium TMED86; assembly: GCA_002172625.1. Classification (GTDB taxonomy): domain Bacteria; phylum Verrucomicrobiota; class Verrucomicrobiia; order Verrucomicrobiales; family Akkermansiaceae; genus SW10. The sequence continues at coordinate 644 of NHEN01000139.1, forward strand.
ACAGTCGAGGCGCCGAGGACAGCGTCAGCCAACTTGCCGCCTTGCGAGGAAAACCCTTTTCTCCCCGTATTCCCATCATTCCCAACGACCACAACGAAGCGTCCAAAGCCAACAACAAAGAACGCGCCTGGGTCGCCATTCGCTCCAACGGAGCTCCCCAACCCGGCCAATGGAAACTCTTTCTCGACCATACCTTCGCGTGGGAACAAAAGCTCCAACCAAAGGAGCTCTACAATCTTGCCAGCGACCCGATGGAAAAGGAAAACCTCCTCAAAGATCCCAAGCACCAGAAGGCGCTCACCTTTCTCCTCGACCAGGCAAAGAAAGCCATGGGCGATCAAGGATCTTCTCGACAGCTTCAGAAATAGGATTTCCCGTTCCGATCATTTCGCTTTTTTCGCGGGCTTCTTTTTCTTGGGCTGAGGCCAATGGGCCGCCCTCTCCACGGTCACGGCCTTCATCTCCGGCAAACCCGATCCAGGCACTTTGTTAATCGTCATGTAGAGTTGCTCGGAAAATTCCTCACCATCCCCCCCGGCTAAACTAAGCTCCAACTTCATCTGATTCACCGGTCGGATCCCCGGGATCTTCAATAAGACCGACTTTCCGTCGTTCCCAATGACCACACCGGCCACTTCTACTTTGTCCCGGCCTGCTTTCCATTCCTCTCCTCCCGAATATTCCTTGGAGCCATAATTTGCAGCCCAGAGGTAATTCCACTGCTCGATCTGATATCGCGTCAATTCTTGGGCAGCCTTCGGAGAAACCTCAAAATTAAACGAAAGCAAAAGGCCTTCTTTCGTCACCTTCACATCGGTCAAAAGCTTCTGCTCATTCCCAGTATATCGGAATCGATGAATCCCTCCCTGCGTCAATCCCTTGCGACCATTCCCGTTCCAACCATTCAAGCCCACCGCATAAACCTGGCCGTCCGCAGGATTCACCCGGGCCCGTTGAATTCCGGTATCACAATCAAGTTGCAGCTTCACAATCCCGGCCTGCTCCACGCCATCCACTTCCTGCACCATCATGTAATATAACCACCCCTTGCCGAAGCTGGTGTGGAGCAACTTTCCTGACAACGGCCCCCAACGCTTATCCTCCACCCAAAGTTGCCCGCCCGACGAATTATCGTAATTCTGCGGCATCCAAATGATCGGCTGATCAAAGGTCTTCGGCGGCACAACTTTGGTATGATCGATTTTCCCTCCGTCGGGAGCCCAATCCGATCCCTTCGAATGCGTCTGCACATATCCATAAAATCCACCAGGATTACAAACACTCACTTTGGAAGCCGGCATCCAGTTCCCTTGATTATCACTCACGGTAGGACGCCCATCAGGCATCATCCCCATTCCGTTCGGAGTTCGCAAGCCGGTGCAGTAAACCTCCCGTTTCTTCCCATCTGGTGAAATCTTGATCACCGCTCCCGCCAGCTTGTAACTGGTATACTGCCCCGCTTTCGCGTAGTAGAGGTTCCCTTCCTTATCAACTTGCAGGTCAAAATTAAAGGCATGGAAAAAGGTCGAGACATCGTCGTCAGCGCTAAACGATTCATAAAAATCAGCCTCTCCATCATCATTGAAATCATGAAGGCGCACAATCCGATCTTTGCAGGTTACATAGACCAAACCATCAATCACCTGCATCCCAAACGGCTCATACATCCCTCCGGCGAATCGCTTCCACCGCAGCCTCTTCATCTCACGATCAAGCCCCGAGACAATCCACACGTCTCCTCCATGAGTTGATACCGCCATCCGTCCATCCGGGAAAAAGGCCAGGGCCGAAGTCCGAAACCAAATATTCCAAGGATTCTCCTTCGGAGGCAATTCGATTGTATCCAGAGTATAAGCCGTATCATCAGAACCCAACTCTCCCTTCGTCACAAGCTCGCCTTTCCACTGCAAGCCACCACCTTTGATCAATTCATCAGGCGACTTCCAAGCACTTTCCGATTGCTCCGAGTTCACGTAAGTCGCAAACGCCAGCATCTCCCCCACGCTCTTCCCCACATACCGGAGAATTCGAAAACGTAAGTCCTGCTTTGAGGCCGGAATCGTCAAAACAATCCGGTTCTTTTGATCAAATGAGAACGGCAACTCGTCACCGATCACCGAAGCCGCAATAAATTGCTCCAACCCCGTTTTGGAATTCATTCCCATCACCGCGATCTTTCCTTTCTTCCCAAGATCGAACGACGTCGCACCCGCCTTCATCAACCCTTTCAAAGGCGCTCCTCCGCCATCCAGACCACCCACACTCAACTTTAATTCACGTCCCGCCTTAACCAGAAACGAATGCTCAATTGCCGGGTAGCCCTTCTTCTTGCCGGGCTGTTCAAGAATCTCGCGCCCATCGATTGAATACGAAAGCACGACCTTTCCTTCGTGAACATAATGGCCGCGATAGTCCATCCACGCTTTGGGTATCGGCCCACGTGCCAGTAAGTCCTCTCTTGAATAATCAAAGGTCCCCCCGTGCGCCCATTCCCATCGTTGCAAGCCTTTCACCATCTCACCCTTCGGCTGGGCCACTCCGCCTCCGCGCTCGCGATAATGCTGCGTGTTCAGGAGATTCAAAAACCCACCGGTCCAAAGCCCGGCCTGATCCATCGAATGAAGATTATAGCAGATCGTCGTATCGTCCCCGAGCTTTACCGAGAGCACGCTCGAAATGTCGCGCCCCAATTGCGACGCCAAAGCTGGTCCAAAATCCCGCTCTTTCTTATCCGATTCCTTCACTACGACATTCACCGTCGGTAATCCTTCCAAATACCCATCGTGAACCGCCACAAAGTCCTTCCGCATGGGCTTCATGAACCTCTCTCGAATATAATGAATCACCGCATACCGCTCCTTCGGAGTCATCCAGGTCTGCGGCCCCATCATTCCATTTCCGTAGGTCAGGGTTTTAAACATTGAATACGGATCCTTCCCAAAATTCAGTTCACCTTTTCCAAACGCCCGCGCTGTCGGCAGCGGCGGAGTCACTCCATCCGCCCCATGGCAGTTCGTGCACAGCGACTTGTAAATCTTCTCGCCGCTGGCCAAGGACTCCCGATCCCACGATTGAATAATCCCGGCATGATCCACCGCATTGGGTGGTTCTTTTGCACTCACCGAAGCCCCCGCGAAGATCAACAAACTCAACAATAGTCTCATCTGCCAATCCCCTAACACGACAGAGATCGTCCCGCCATTAGATCTGTCAAAAACCTGCCTTACTCTCCCCCAGCACTTTAAGAATTAGAAAAAAAACACGCTCCATCTTTCCATCTCCTCCTTTGAAAGCTAAAACCACCCACATGAGACTACTTCTTCTCTTCACACTTCTTCTGAACCTTCCCGCCCACTCTGCCCAAAAGCCCAACGTCCTCGTCATCATGGTCGATGACCTCGGCTACTCCGACATCGGCTGCTACGGGTCAGAAATCGAAACCCCGAACCTCGACCGCCTCGCCAAAAACGGCCTCCGCTTTTCGCAATTCTACAATACCGCCAAGTGCCACTCATCCCGCGTCTCGTTGCTCACCGGGCAATACTGCGTCGCCGCCGGTGACGTCGCGCTCTCCCACGCCGTCACCTCCGCCGAAGTCCTCCGCGACGGCGGCTACTTCACCGCCATGTCCGGCAAGTGGCATCTTAAAAAAGAACCGACCGATTTCGGCTTCGACCGCTACTTCGGTCACCTCTCCGGTGCCTGCAATTTCTTCAAGGGAGACAACACCTTTCGACTTAACGGCAAGCCCTGGAAAGTCCCCGACACCGGGTTCTACACCACCGTTGCCAAAGTCGATCACGCCCTCAAATTCCTCGAAGAATCCCGCAAGGCCGACGACCCCTTCTATCTTTACCTCGCCTTCAATGCGCCGCACGCCCCTCTCCACGCTCTCCCCGAAGACTACGCCAAATACAAAGGCCGTTACGATGCCGGCTGGGATAAAGTTCGAGACATCCGCATCGCGAAACAAAAGGAACTCGGCATTCTCCCAAAAAACCTCAAAGCCAGCCCACGTCCTCCTCACATCCGTGCCTGGAACAAGCTCGTCCCTTGGCAACAAGGCTACGAAATCAACCGCATGGTCACCCTCGCCGCGATGATCGATCGCGTTGATCAGGAAATCGGCCGCCTTATCAACGACCTCGAAAAGAACAAGCAACTCGACAACACCTTCATCCTCTTCGTCTCCGACAACGGTGCCTGCCCATACGACCGCAGAAAACCACTCCTCGATGTTGAACCCACCAACGGAGACATTGCCCTCGCCGACTCCACCGGCTGGGCCTGGGCCCGCAACGCCCCCTTCCGCTTCTATAAACAAAATCAATTCGAAGGTGGAATCAGCACCCCTGGTATTCTCCACTGGCCCGCTGGCACAAAGCTCAAGCCCGGAGCCGTCATCGACACCCCGGTCCACCTCATCGATGTCCTTCCCACCCTTGCTGAAATTTCAAAAAGCACTATCCCCGCCAAACATCCAACCAGAGAGCTTCGTCCCGTTTCCGGAGTGTCCTTCCTTCCCATCATCGAGAATACCAGCTTCACCCGACCCCAACCACTTTACCTGCAATTTGCAAATGACTTCGGCCTCCGCGATGGCGACTGGAAGTTGGTAAATTTCAAAGGGCAGGAGTGGGAACTCTACAACCTTGCCGTAGACCGCACCGAACTCAATAACCTCGCCGCCACTGAACCAAAACGCCTTCAATCCATGATCACCGAGTGGCAGGAGATCTCACGGAATGTTCTCCATTCTGAAAAGCTCGCTAACACCAAAATGACACCCGCCAGCAACCCAAAAGCAAACCACCAGTGGACCAAGTTCTCGGACGCCAATGAACCACCCACCAACGCGCAAAAAAAAGGAAGCCGGACAGGAAAACTACCCATCCGCGCCCGCAAGAACACCAAACTCACTCGCAAAGACAACGCCCTCCATCTCACCTTCACTGGCGACGATCCCGGCATCGCGATGGACTTCCGCAGAACCACCAAACCTCCCGTCGGCCCCTACTTTCTCTCCTTCACGCTCACCACCGATAGCAAAGACACCGGCCATCTCTACTTCACCACCAATCAAAATTCCGTCCTCCCTCAGGGCGCTCCCATTTCCTTCCCCGTCAACGGAGACAATACACCGCAAAAAATCAGGATCGCCATCGACACCAATAAATCCCTCCACCAACTCCGCCTCGATGTCTCCAGCGGCCCTGGCAAAGCGATCATCGAAGAGCTCAAACTCCTCGATCAGAATAAGAAAACCCTCCTTGACTGGACCTCAAAATAGAAAACTCAAGGCAACACGATCCGGACCCGGCAAAGCGCCCCTTCCGAAACTTTACCAGTCACCACAACGGTCGCGATTCCAAGCCATACTCCAGCAAACAATCTTCTCCGTCCTCATCCTTATCAGATCCGGGGCCGCTCCCCAATCCATCGAGATAAACTTCTCCCTATCGCCCTCGATCCCGTCTTCATCGGCATCAACCATCACTGCCGCCATTCTCAACAATTCCTTCATTACTCCTTGCTTCGCTCACAGCTCTGGATTGACTTCCATCTCCAATCTTGAACTCTCCCTCCTATGAAATGGACCATCCTCACTTTCCTGGTCTTCACCAGCCTCCACGCCGATGATTGGCCGCAGTGGCTCGGGTCCGAGCGTGATGGCCTCTGGCGTGAAGAGGGAATCCGCAAAGACCTCGATACCAAACTAAGCGTCGCTTGGCGCGCGCCAGTCAATTGGGGATACGCGGGGCCGTCAGTGGCCAATGGAAAAGTCTACGTTCCCGATTTCCTGATCACTGAGGGCGAGTTCGATGGCGTCGGACAGGGTGGCACACCTCGCAGCGGAAAGGAGCGCATTCTCTGCCTCGACGCCGAAACCGGAAAGGAGCTTTGGAAGCACGAATACGAAGTGACCTACACCGTCTCCTATCCCGGCGGACCCCGCGTCACCCCCACGGTAAAAGACGAAAGACTTTATTTCCAGGGGACGATGGGACACCTCCGCTGCCTCGATACCAAATCCGGCAAGATCATTTGGAAGCATGACATTTGCGCAAAATACAAATGCCGCCCACCGCGTTGGGGATACTCCGCCCATCCCTTAATTCATGGCGATTTCGTCTACGCCACCGCCGGAGGAGATGGGCAGGTCCTCATTGCCTTCGACAAAAAAACTGGAGCGGAAAAATGGAAAGCCCTCAGTTCCGACGAAGCAGGCTATTGTCCTCCCCGCGTCATCGAACACGCTGGCGTCGAACAACTCCTCTTCTGGTCTCCCAAGGAAGTTACCTCTCTCAATCCAACCACCGGAAAAGTCTATTGGTCGGTCCCGCTCGAACCCGTCTACGGAATCTCACGCATGGTTCCCCGCAAGCTGGGAAACAAACTCTTCGTCTCAGGCCCCGGGAAAAACGCCGCCGTCATGATCGAACTCGACGATAAAAAGCCCACCGCCAAAGTCCTCTGGCGAGGCACAAAAACCAACGCGCTCTATTCTCTAAACTCACCTCCCCACCTCCTCGAGGGCGTCATCTACGGAGTCGACAGCGAAAGCAGCAAGCTGATGGCCGTCTCCATGGAAAATGGCGACCGTCTCTGGAGCACTACCAAGCCAACCCTCGCTCCGGGTTCTCCCAAAAAATCCCGTCACGGCTCCGCCTTTCTCGTCTACCATGAAGCCCACAAACACTTCTGGATTTTCGGAGAAATGGGCGACCTCATTCTCGCCAAGCTCACCCCCAAGGGCTACGAGGAACTCGGCCGCCAACACATCCTCGCCCCTACCAACGGAGCCTGGGGCCGTAAAGTCGTCTGGAGCCAACCCGCCTTCGCAGAGAAATCCATCTTCGCAAGAAATGACAAAGAGATCGTGCGAATTGACCTCTCTGAAAAGTAGCCAAAAGTTTCACTTTTGGTGCGAAACTCCTGCTCTCGGCAACCTACCAGCGGCCATCAAAAGTGAAGCTTTCGACTACATTTTAAACCCCTGTCGTAATTCCCCGGCACCAGAGAAAAGGATCAGCGTCAATTCGCAGTCAATTCTTTATCCTCCCCAAACATAAACCACAGAGGATCACTCCCGTTTGGTTTGGGAATCGTTTGATCGTTATTACAGCTTATCCGTCACCGCTCCTTCACTTGCACTTGTAGTAAGCTTGGCGAACTTGGCCAGAACCCCGCGGGTGTAGTGCGGTTCGGGTTGAGTCCAGTTGGCTTTTCTCGCTTCGAGGTCGGCGTCAACGGAGATCTCGTTCTTCTCGGCATCGATGGTGATGGTGTCCCCTTCCTCAAGGAGTCCGATCGGTCCGCCGTCGAAGGCTTCCGGAGTGATGTGTCCCACCACGAAGCCGTGACTTCCACCGGAGAATCGTCCATCAGTGATGAGCGCCACACTGTCGCCAAGACCACGCCCCATGACGGCAGCGGTTGGCCCAAGCATCTCGCGCATTCCAGGTCCACCCTTGGGGCCTTCGCGACGAATCACGATGACATCACCAGCCTCAATCTTGCCGTCGAGGATCGCGGTCATCGCGGCCTCTTCGGATTCAAAGACACGGGCCCGGCCCTGAAAGCTAAGACCTTCCTTACCGGAGATCTTCGCCACCGAACCACCGGGAGCGACATTACCATAAAGGATGCGCAGGTGACTGTCCTTTTTGATTGGGTCGGAAACGGGACGGATGACATCCTGACCTTCAGGATATTCGATCTCGGAGTTCGCGAGGTTTTCCGCAACGGTTTTGCCGGTGACTGTCATGCAATCTCCGTGGAGAAGATCCGCTTCGAGAAGCATCTTCATGAGCGGGATCGTTCCGCCGATCTTAACCAATTCCGCCATGACATATTTTCCGCTCGGCTTGAGGTCAGCCAGCACGGGGACGCGCTTCCCAATCTCAGTGAAGTCATCGATGGACAATTCCACATCCGCGGAGTGCGCCATCGCAAGAAGGTGCAGCACCGCATTGGTCGAACCACCGAGAGCGATCACCACCGTGATGGCATTTTCAAAGGCCTTGCGAGTCATGATATCGCGAGGTCGAATCCCCTTCTCCAACAAGTGGAGCACGGCGGCACCGGCATCAAAGCTATCGCGTTTTTTGTCATCGCTGATCGCAGCCTGGGCCGAGCTGTTGGGAAGACTCATGCCGAGGGCTTCGATGGCAGACGCCATGGTGTTGGCGGTATACATTCCGCCGCAAGATCCGGCGCCGGGAATGGCCGTCTCTTCGACAAGCTGCAATTCCTCATCGGAATATTCACCGCTAGCGTGTTTGCCGACAGCTTCGAACACCGACACGATATCGAGATCCTTGTCCTCGCCTTTCAAAGTGGCACATCCGGGAAGAATCGTTCCACCATAAACAAAAACCGAGGGACGGTTCATGCGCGCCATCGCCATGACACAACCAGGCATGTTCTTGTCGCAACCTCCGATGGCAACGTAGCCGTCCATACCTTCGCAACCGACAACGGTCTCAATCGAGTCCGCGATAACTTCCCGGCTCACAAGAGAATACTTCATCCCCTCGGTTCCCATGGAAATCCCGTCGGAAATGGTAATAGTATTGAAAATGACCGACTTCCCGCCTGCGGCATCGACGCCATTGGCGGATTCCTTAGCCAAACCATCAATATGAAAGTTACAGGGCGTCACCTGACTCCAGGTCGAGGCTACGCCGATTTTAGGCTTATTAAAGTCATCTTTCTCGAAGCCCACCGGGTAGAGCATTGCCCGGCTGGGAGCCCGATCGGGACCGTCGAGCACCTTCGAAGAGAATTCACGCATATTCGGATTGTCGCACATCGAGGAAGGACATTTCAGACATCTGCGAGATTTTCAAGCGCCAACTCTTGCCAGAAGCTCTCAGGTGCGCTACCGCCCTATTTGTTATGCCAAGCCGCGTTCTGGTTTCCGACCCAATCTCCGAAAAAGGTGTTGAGCTTCTCAATGCCCATCCCGACATCACTGCTGACTTCAAAGTCGGACTTTCACCAAGTGAACTCCTCGAGATCATCGGTGAATATGACGCCCTCGTGGTGCGTTCCCAAACCAAAGTCACCCCGGAAGTCTTCGCCGCCGCATCCCAGCTCAAGGCCATCGGCCGGGCCGGAGTTGGAGTCGACAACATCGACCGTGATGCCGCCAATCAACATGGCGTGATCGTGATGAATACGCCCACCGGCAATACTATTTCCACTGCCGAGCACGCCTTCACTCTAATGTGCTCAACGGCTCGCAACATCGCTCTCGGTCACGCCGGAGTTCTTGCCGGCGACTTCAAAGCAGCCCGAAAGGCTTACCAGGGAATCGAGCTCAATGGTAAAACTCTCGCCGTCATCGGAATGGGCCGCATCGGCTCCGAGTTCGCCAAGCGCGCCCAGGCTTTCAACATGAAGATCGTGGCTTACGATCCTTTCCTCACTCAAGCTCGCGCAGACGAGATGAAGGTTCGCCTTGCCGCTACTCCCGACGAAGCCCTCACCGGAGCCGACGTGGTCACGCTGCACGTTCCGATGACCGACGACACCCGTCACATTCTCAATGCCGACCGCCTTGCCCTCATGAACCAAGGCGCACTCGTCATCAACTGCGCCCGCGGCGGACTCATCGATGAAGTTGCGCTCAAAGCCTCCATCGATAATGGACACATCGCCGGATGTGGATTGGACGTCTTCGAAGACGAGCCTCCTTCAGCCGATCATCCACTCTTCACTCTCGGCAAGCACATCGCCTTCACCCCGCACCTCGGAGCTTCCACCAACGAAGCCCAGGAGAACGTCGGCATTCAAGTCGCCGAGCAAATACGCGACTTCTGCGCCACCGGCGAAATCCGCAACGCCATCAACATGCCATCAGCCGACGCGACGGCCTTGGCCGAAGTCGGTCCCTACCTCGACATTGCCAACGCTCTCGGAAAGCTTCTCGCCAAACTCGGCATGGACAACCCCGACTCCCTTCGCGTGTCCTATCACGGCGACATCGGCGAAAAAGACACTGCACTCATATCGCGCAGCGTGCTGACCTCCTACCTCGAGGCCGCTCGTAGTGACGGTCAAGTCAATATCGTCAATGCCCCTTCCGTGGCCAAAGACATGGGCCTCAATACAACCGAGTCCACCATCAACGCGCAAACCGAATACAGCGAACTCGTGGTAGCCGATCTCAGGAAGGGCGACGAAAGCTTCCGCGTTTCCGGCACCGTGATTGGTAAATCCCCTCGCGTGGTGGAATTTGACAAGCTCTACGTCGACATCAGTGTGAAAGGGGATTTCCTCATCGTGAAAAACGATGACCGCCCCGGAATCGTAGGAGCCATCGGCACGATCCTTGGAAAAGCCGGTTCCAATATCGCCAACCTCTCCCTGGCTCGCAACAAGTCAGAGGGCAACGCGCTCTCCGTGATTCAACTCGACCAGCCGCTTTCCGAAGACGTAATGGTTGAAATCCGCAGCACGGAAGGACTCATCTACGCCACCGGCGTGTCGCTATAGAAAATTGTAGGTGAAATTTTTAAATTTCGCCTACTGTCTCCTGACATGCTCGATGGCTTGGCGGACGAGGTCGTCGAGCCCCTGAGTCATTTCCGGATGTGGACTAAAGCAAACCACGCGCCCTTGTCCAAACTTTCCCTGTGCGATCGCGGTCGTCCCAACCATGACCCCCTTGGGCGCGCCATTCTTGGCAATCTCGGTCTTGAAAGTCGCGACTGCCTGATAATCCTCGATATCCAGCTTGTTGCCCGGCGCGAGTAAGGGACCCTGTCCATAAAAAATCTTAAGCTCTTCCTGATCGGACTTCAGGAAACCCTCTTCCGACAGACCAATCACGACCGTTCCCGTCCCGCGTGCCCAGTGCTTCCGGTCGACTACTTTGGCATCGAGAATATCGAGCGACCAACTGTAATCCGCCGAGGCGAGATACGCACCGGCACAGATCCCGATAAACCCACCCCCATCATGTAAAAACCTGCGAATCTTTTCCCGACCAGCCTCTCCCAAATTCCTTCCCTGCTTCCCCCCGCTTCCGCCGGGATGGATCAAGACATCGACATCAGCCAAGGCTCCGGCCTGAATATCAGCGGCCATCAATTTTTGCACGGTGACATTGTCGAACTTCTTCAGTGTCTCCAAAAGGTCCACCAAACTCCGCCCCGATCCGATGTCTTGATAGACGCCTACGCGAATTCCCTGGCCTTTCTTCCTTTCGGCAATCTCCTCTTTGGTGAGTTCTTTTGCCGGGAGATACCTCTGCGAAAACTCCACGATCGCATTCGCCACTTTTCTGGCCGTTTCGTCATTGTTCTCTATTGAACGCAACTCCCTTCCAAACTCCAGTTGGATCGCATCCATCGCTCCGCCCGAGGAACTCCCATAGGTCCGCACAATATAGCCACCGGTATAACGGGTTTCACGTTGCTCCGGACCCAAATCAGGGATAACAGCGATGCTTTCTTTGGCAAATAATCCGAAGACGCTCTTCTCTCCACTTAAAGCCTCCTGCCCGAACTTCCCGACAAGGTGCGAGGTCGTCTGGCCATTTTGGGTTCCCCGGAAAATAGCCTTTGCCTCGGCAGCCTGTCCGTGCACGTCAAATAACATCCCCCGCCCCCAGCGCTGCAGGACCTCCCGCCGCGCCGAAGCTATCGCCCGATGATAGGAATCGTATACCGGCTTGGCCTTGGGTGACTCATAAGCCAGGTCTGCGCTGCGATTGGCATCGATGAATTTACGATGGAAATTTGCGACAACGACATAAGGACGCTTTCCCGTCTTCTTCTCGATCGAATCGGCCAGTTTCACCGTCAACTGGTCCGTCCACATATCCTTGGTCCGAACAAACCGCTTCACGTCCTGCCCCTTCCTTTCGGGAACTCCTTCAATCTTCAAACTTCCGCCATGCGGTGCCGAGAGAACAATAGGAAGATCTCCCGAGTGAATTTCAATGAGATCATTTGCCTCTGCCCGAAGCTCAAAAACGCAGAACCCGGCCAAGAAAAACAAAAGGAACCTCACGACATGACTACCTCGATATTACCCGCCAATTTTCAACACAATCAGACAACTCACAAGAAACGCTTCATCATTCTGAGCAATTTCTCGACAAATCCCACCCTAATACTCTGTAGTAACTCCTGATGAACCGACGAAAATCACTTACCGCTCTCACTGCCGGCTCCGCGGCCGTATTCCAGGCCCTCGGCCAACAAGTCAAAGCAGCCGAAGATGCCGCTGGCACCGATGCCGGCTTCAAACACTCCGTTTGCCACTGGTGCTTTGGAAAAATCCCGCTCGACCAGTTTTGTGGCGAAGTCAAAAAGATGGGCATTGAATCCGTGGAGATTCTTTTCCCCGAGCAATGGGCAGTCGCCGCCAAGCACGGCCTGAAATGTGCCATGGGCCGCCTTAAGACTCCCGGTGGAATCGGCAGCATCGGGAATTCCTTCAACCGCAAGGAAAACCACGACGCGCTCTACAAGGCCTACGAAGAAGGCATTCCTCTTGCCGCCAAAGCGGGCAACGTCCCCCAAGTGATTGCCTTTTCCGGAAATCGCAAAGGTATGGACGATGAAACCGGACTGAAAAACTGTGCCGAAGGGATCAAGCGCATCATGCCGCTTGCCGAGAAGCACAACATCATCATCTCGATGGAACTCCTGAACTCAAAGGTGAACCACAAGGATTATATGTGCGACCGCACCGAATGGGGTGCACGCCTCGTCGACGAGGTTGGCTCGACCCACTTCAAGCTCCTCTACGACATCTATCACATGCAGATCATGGAAGGAGACTGCATTGCAACATTCTCGAAATACAAAAACCATATTTCCCACTACCATACCGCCGGTGTTCCGGGACGTAACGAAATCGACGACAATCAGGAGCTTAACTACAAAGGCATCTGCAAAGCCCTCAAGAAGATCGGCTACAAAGGATTCCTCGGACAGGAATTTGTGCCCAAGAGAGATCCTCTTACCTCTCTCAAGGAAGCGGTCGAGATCTGTACGGTCTAATCGCAAGACCCCATATTTCTCAAAAGGGTGCCGGGGTTTATTACCCGGCACCCTTTTCTTTTCACTCCCCTTGAATCATTTCCCGCAGGTGCCAAGATCGACCGATGAACAAGGAATTTGACCTCGTGGTGATCGGTGGAGGAAGTGGTGGATACGCTGCCGCAAAAACAGCCATTGGCCGGGGATTGAATGTCGCCGTCGTCGAGGGAGCCAACGAACTGGGCGGACTCTGCATCCTCCGTGGTTGCATGCCGACCAAAGCCCTCCTCGAAACATCCAACCGCCTTCGCGCCATTCGCGAGGCCGATGAATTCGGCATTCAAGTCGGTGAACCTACTCTGGATCTCGATGCCCTCCGCAACCGAAAAACCAAGCTCATCGATGGCTTCAAAGAATATCGTGTAATTGGCCTTGAAAAAGGTGACTTCGAACTCATCCGTGGAAATGCGACCTTCACATCACCTCATACCATCGAGGTGGAAGGACATGGCGAATTCACAGCCAAAACATTCGTCATCGCGACCGGTTCCGACGAACGAATCCCGCCCGTTCCCGGACTAAAGGAATCTCCTTTCTGGACCAGCGACGACATTGTCCAAATACCTTCCGTCCCCCAAAGTGTAATCGTCGTCGGCACCGGTGCAGTCGGTATGGAGTCCGCCCACCTCTTCCAGGGTCTCGGCTCGGAAGTCTCTATTATTTCAAGACGCAAACCTCTCGTCTCATCCGTCGAACCCGCCGTCTCCGAAGCAATGGAAAACCGCTGCACCGATCTGGGCATCAATCTCGTCTTCGGCGAAGGTTTACAGGAAGTCGCTTACGATGACTCCGGCTTCACGCTCACTCTCAGCGAAGGCACCGTTCTCAATTGTGATCAACTCATCATGGCTACCGGCCGTTCTCCGCGCATTGCGCAACTCAATCTCGAGAAGGCGGGATTCGAGCCTGATCTTCGTCGCATTGAAATCGACCAGCACAGCCAAACATCAGTCCCCCATATTTTCGCTGCGGGAGACTGCGCCAGCCCGCTCGCGGTTGTCCATCTCGCCGTAATGCAAGGCGAGGCTGCTGGAGCCAATGCCGCATCCCTACTTTCCGTAAAACCACTCGAAGCAACCTGGAATTCCCGACTCGATATGTTCGGCATCTTCACTGACCCCGAAATCGTACAGGTCGGACAAACTCTCGATCAAGCCCGCGAAGCCGGCATCGACGCAGTATCCGCCGAGTATCGTTTCGATGATCAGGGCAAAGGCGAAATTGTNGGNGAACAACATGGCCTCGTCATGCTCNTCGCAGACAGAGGGTCCGGCGAAATCCTCGGAGCCTCCGGCATGGGACCCCACATTATCGACTACGCCCACACCATCACCGTNGCGATTTCACAGCGCCTCACNNTTGCTGATTTCCTNAAAATNCCATCATACCANCCTACTCTNGGAGAAATCTGGACCTACGTGGCCGAGGAACTGGAAGACGAGCTTTCCTAAGCCGCCAANTCAGACTATCTCNCGGGCATCAAAATTTCCGAGACGATCTTCACCGCCATCGATTTCGAGTCGGCCGGCACCGCGCGCGGGCGCACCGATGCTCCAGTACAGATCGGCTTGGGAGGATGGTCGCTCACAGAAGGTATTCACGACCCCTTCGTTTCCTTCCTCCAGTGCGATCAGGACATTACCTGGGCTGCCCGCAAAGTACACGGAATCACCACCGACGACCTAGCCGAGGCCCCCTCCCTCCTCTCGCTCTGGCCCACCTTAAAATTAACCCTTGGGCGGGGCCCCGTGGTGGCCCACGGACACGGAACCGAAAAACGCTTCCTCCGCGCCTTTCCGGGCCACCCCTTCGGCCCCTGGATCGATACCCTCCAGCTCTCCCGTGCCGCCTGGCCGGACCTTCCCTCACATTCCCTGGGCGATCTTTGCCAATCTCTCGGTCTCGATTCCTTTGCTAAATACGCCCCCGGCCGAAACTGGCACGATGCCCTTTATGATGCGCTTGCTTCGCTCGCCCTTCTCGATCATCTTATCAACTACTTCCAGCTCGCCGAAGCTCCGGTCGAGTTCCTCTTAAAACCCGACACTTCCACCTGGCACCGCCTCCGTCATTCATGAAATCTGTTCCAGTCAGCCTTGGCGATCGATCATACGAAATCCTCGTCGAACCCGGCCTCATCCGCGAAGTCGGCATGCGCGTCAAAAACGCCGGCCTCACCGGTCGATGCGCCATCATTTCCGACCACAACGTGGCCGGTCCCTACCTCACCGGCGTACAACGCGCCCTCGAGATCTCCGGCTACGAAACAACCTCCCACGTCTTTCCTGCAGGGGAGTCATCCAAGTCGATGAGCGAGACCACTTCGCTATGCCGGTCTCTCATCGAAGACGGCCACGATCGCTCTTCCTTCATCATTGCTCTCGGCGGTGGCGTCGTCGGCGATCTCGCCGGATTCATCGCTTCGATTTTCTATCGCGGCATTCCCTTTGTGCAAATCCCCACCACCATCGTCTCGCAAGTCGACTCGGCGGTCGGAGGAAAAACAGGCGTCAACACGCCCGAAGGAAAAAACCTCATCGGTTGTTTCCATCAACCACGGCTCGTCATCATCGATCCGGAAACGCTCCTCACTCTCCCCTCCCGTGAATTCCGGGAAGGTTTTGCCGAAGTCATCAAGCACGCCGCCATCCGCGACATCGACATGATGGCCGAACTCGAAAATGTCGATCCTGACAACCAGGTTGTTTCCGCCACTCTCATCGCGCAAAACGTCGCGATCAAAGCAGCCATCGTGGAAGAGGACGAAGAGGAACACTCCGGCACCCGCGCCCTGCTCAACTTCGGCCACACCATCGGCCACGCCATCGAAGCCGCCGTGCCCTACGGCACCTATCTTCACGGGGAAGCAATCTCACTCGGTATTCGAGCCGCCCTCAAACTTTCCGAAGACTACGCCGGACTTACCATTGAAGAAAGCGAACGCGTTCTCGATATCCTCGAAACTTTCCGACTCCCTCTTCTCCTCACCGAAGATATCGAAACCGATGCCATTCTCGAAAAACTCGATCGGGACAAGAAATTCTTCAGAGGGAAACGAACCTTCGTTCTCCTCGATCGAATCGGCAATGCCATCACCAACGATGAAGTTCCGCCGGAAGCCGTCAGAGCCGCCATCGAATACCTCCGCTCATGATCCTGCACACCTTCACCGGTGGAGCCGTCCAAACCAACGGCTACATCCTCGAATTCGACGATAAGACCTGCCTCGTCGTCGATGCCCCGGCCGGCATAGCCGACTTCCTGAAAGGGCACGAACTCAAGGCCACCTATCTTCTCCTCACCCATCAACATTTTGATCACGTTGAAGATGCCTCGGCTCTCGCTGAATCCGGAGCGGAAATCTACGGCCATTCCGAATTCGATCGAACTCTCATTCGCGATCAACAAGCCCGCGAAGCCTGGGGAATCCCGGTCCATGTCCCCGACTTCACCGTCGATCACCTTCTCGAAGGAAAAACCTCCCTCACACTGGGCGATCTCACCTTCGAAGTTTCCCACGTCCCCGGTCATTCGCCCGACTCCATTTCCTTCTACCTCAAGGACGAGCTTTTCCTTTTTTCCGGCGACGCCCTCTTCGCAGGAAGCATTGGCAGAACTGACCTCCCCGGCGGAAGCCACGAGCAACTACTCGACTCCATCCGCGAAAACCTCTACATCTTGCCGGACGACGTTGCCGTCTTTCCCGGCCACGGACCTGATACCCACATCGGAAAAGAGAAACAAAGCAACCCCTTCTGCCCCGCTTAAACGGAGACCACGCCAAAAAACCATGCGCCTACTCATCATCACCCTGCTCTCACTTTCCCTTACCTCCTCCGTTTTTGCCTTTGGAAAGAAGCCACCCAAGAACCGACTCACCTTCCACATGCAAGGTCAGGCTTCGGATGGACCCAAAATGGTTTTCCCCCTTCCCATGGGAGACAAACGACTCTTCTTTAGGAAAAGTCCGGTAACCTTCACCAAGGAAATCGTCGCATTTCTCCCCTTCTTTGCCGAGGACGGGACCGCAGGTGCGACCTTTCAGTTTAGACCCGAAACCGCCCGTCGCATTGCCGCCATTACAAATCAAAACCGCCAGAAGTGGCTCGTCGCCATGCTCAATGGACGGCCTGTCGATGCTGTCTTCATCGAAAAGCCGGTCACCGACGGGAAACTCGTCATTTGGCAGGGCATCAAGCAGGCTGAGATCGTTTCCTTCGACTACATCATCCCGCACATCGGCGAAAGCGGCAAAGAGTGGAAAGAACGCCTCAAAAATCACAAAAAAGCCCGGGCTGCAGAAATCAAAGCCCGTAAGGAAAAACAGCGAAAATAAATGAAGTTCCTCGCGACTCTCGCCCTCTCACTTTCACTCGCGGCAGCCGACAAACTCCCGCTTAATCTCAGTCTCCCAACTGACAACACCGCCATCTTCGACGGGAAACCCGAAGACTTTTACATGTGGGTGCCCCGCACCTTCGAGGGAGTCACATCCAGACCTTGGACCGCCGGGCAATACGGCTTCGTTCGTACTTTGAGAAAAACCAAGGATGACGGCATCGTGGCGACCCAGTTCCACGAAGGACTCGACATCAAGCCGGTCAAACGTGACTCCAGTAACGCCGCTCTCGATGAAGTCCGAACCATTGCCAACGGCATTGTTGTTCATACCAGTCCCAACAGAGGCGCGAGCAACTACGGGATCTATGTTGTGATGGAACACGACTTCGGCTACGGAAAAATCTACAGCCTCTACGCGCACCTCGCCAAAATCACCGTCGAGAAAGGACAATCCCTCGCCAGCGGAGATGCCCTCGGTATTATGGGCTACACCGGAAGAGGCCTCAACCGGGAACGCTCCCACCTTCACCTGGAGGTCAACCTCATGGCTTCGGATCATTACGATGACTACATCGCCGCTGTCGGATCGGTCAATACGCACGGCAACTACAACGGAAGAAATCTCATCGGCATCGATGCGTCTTCCCTCTTCCTTTCGCACAAAGCCAATCCAGCAATCTCCATCCCCACCTTCCTTGCCTCGGCATCGCCCTACTTCAAGGTCGCCGTCCCCCGCAAGGCCGATCTCAGCCTCTGCCAGCGTTACCCATGGCTCAAGAAAGGTGATCACGACGCTCCCAGTCCATCCTGGGAAATTGCCTTCACCGGATCGGGCATTCCTCTCTCCATCATCCCCAGCCATCGAGATGTAAAGCAGCCGCTTGTGACCTACGTTCGCAGTACGCGCTCCAGTCATGGTTACTACACTCAAAAACGTCTCACCGGAACTGGACGCAATGCTACGCTGACAAATTCCGGACGAAATTTTATCGGTCTCCTTACCGACAAATTTAAGAAATAACTCTCTGCCCCCATGACACCTGAAGAAAAAATCGCCGAACTTGGCCTGATCATTCCCGACGCCGCCCCTCCCGTCGGCTCCTATCTTAATTCCACCCGCAGCGGCAACCTCCTCCACATCTCCGGAGGCCTTCCAATCATCGGCGATCGGAAATTTCTCGGCAAAGTCCCTACCGAATGTGATCTAAAAACAGCTCAAGAAGCTGCCCGAACCGCCCTTCTGACGCGCCTCGCCGTCATCAAGGCCGAGGCTGGCACGCTCGACCAAGTAGCGCAAATCGTGTCTCTTAGTGGCTACGTCAATGCCGAACCCGATTTCACGGCACATCCCCAGGTCATCAACGGGGCTTCCGATCTTTTAGTCGAAATTTTCGGGGATGCTGGTCGTCACTCCCGAGCTGCGGTAGGCTGTTCATCTCTTCCACTTGGCGTTTCGGTTGAAATCAGCCTGGTTGTTGAGTTGAAATCCTAAACATCTTGCATGGACCTGCCTGAACGCGTCGACCTTCCGATTTCCCTCGCGGATTTTCCGGACATCATCGATGTGCGCTCTCCATCGGAATACGAAGAAGACCATATCCCCGGCGCGATCAATCTGCCGGTCCTCACCGATGAGGAACGGCATGAGGTTGGCTTGCTTCACACCCAAAGCCCCTATGAAGCACGGCGACTCGGTGCGACCCTAATCACCGCCAACGTGCATCGTCACCTCTCGACGACTCTGGCCGATCACCCCCGGGACTTCGCTCCACTCATCTATTGCTGGCGGGGCAACCTCCGGTCCAATTCCATGGCTGTCATCTTCCGCGCCATCGGGTGGCGGGCGCGCATTCTCAACCAAGGATACAAATCATGGCGCAAGTGGCTCATGGATGATCTGGAAAACACCTTCGGTCTCCCGGGGCCGGAGCTCATCGTTCTCGGAGGCCTCACCGGCTGCGGAAAAACTCTTCTTTTGCACGAGTTGAAAAAACAAGGGGCCCAAATTCTCGACCTCGAAGGGATTGCCAATCATCGCGGATCCATTCTGGGAACTTCGCCCGACTCGGCCCAACCCAATCAAAAACGATTCGAATCCGAGCTCTGGCACGAGTTCCAAAAATACGACCACGGGCGTCCCGTCTTCACCGAGGCCGAATCCAACCGAATTGGACGACTGCAATGTCCGCCCGCACTTTGGAAACGACTCGGCAAGGCCCGCGTCATTCTCCTCGACCTCGCGATCGAGGAGAGGGTGAAACTTCTCGCCCGGGAATACGCCCACTTCGTGCAAGACCAGTCACTCCTGAAAAGCACCATCAGCGGACTGGTCCGACTTCGCGGCAAGGAACGCATCGAACAGTGGAACAGATTGATCGATCAGGAAAACTGGTCCGAATTCCTCCAGTCCATCCTCCTCGATCACTACGATCTCGTCTACCGCCGCCCCGGCTCAGAGGAGTCGGTTTACCAGACACCGGAAAAAACTTTGAATCCCTCCTCGTCCGATCAAGTAGACTTTGAGCAAACGGCTACTGACCTCATTGCGCACTATCAAAGTGCGTAGCGTCGATGCCATTAAGAGGGGCCGTGGCGCTTCGCCACGTATCCAGAGGGATACCGAGATGAAATAATCCTAACAATACCCCGCCCAAGCGGCGAGAAAGCCAGAGCTCCCTTACGAAGTCACGCGCATCGGCATGAGCACGTAGAGGAATGCGTCTTCGGTGCGAAGAACCCCCGGGCTCATTTCATCGATGAGATCGAGATGCACAAATTCTTCTTCGAGGCTCTTCAAGGGAGCCATCAGGAATTCAGGGTTGAAGGCGATAGAGAATTCCTTCCCTTCATACTTCACCTCGATCGACTCATTCGCCTCACCGATGTCCGGGCTATTTGCCATGACATCGACTTGATTCAGTCCGAAGGTCATTTTAACCGAATTGGACTTTTCAGAGGAAAGGAGAGAAACCCGGCGGGTTGTTTCGAGCAGTTGCTCGCGGCTCAGCGTGAGGCGTTCTTTCGACTCGCCCGGAATGACCTGACGATAATTCGGGTAGTTTCCTTCGATGAGCTTGCTCACGATGATCGAGCTCCCCACTTCGAAGCACACTTGATTGTCGGAAAGGCGAAGCATGATGTCCCCTTCAGTGCCAATGTGACGCTGAAGTTCCTGAATCGCCTTGGTTGGCACGATGAAATCAGTCTCGTGGCTGGACGGAAACTCCAGGTCATTTTCCACCATCGCCAAGCGCCGACCATCGGTGGCAACGAGAGTCAATTTACCCTCCTTGAAGGAAGTGAAAATTCCGTTGAGCACGTAGCGGGTCTCGTCAGTCGAGATCGCATAAGAAGTTTTCTTAAGGCCATTGCGCAGAAGCGCCTGGGAGATCTTATATTCCTTGGCATCGTGAAAGTCGGCCAGCGGTGGAAATTCATTATCGGGAAGCCCGATGATTTTAAAGAATGAAGGGCCGCTTTTGATCGAGGCGATATTCTTTCCATCAACCGAAACCTCAATCTCAGCTGAAGGCAGTTCACGAATAATATTCGCCAAGCGTTTCACCGGCAGCGTGGTAGACCCGGGCTTGGAAACCTCGGCTTTCACTACCCCACTGACTCCGACATCGAGATCCGTCGTCGTGAGACGTAGACCTTCGTCATCGGCCTCGATGAGTACGTTTGAGAGAATAGGAAGTGTGGTGCGGGTGCTCACCACATGCTGCACTTGCTGCAGTCCATCCAAAAAAGCCTCCTTAGAGATGCGAAACTTCATAAATAAAAACGCCCCTGCGGGCTGAAATGAAGCTGCCCACCTCATCTCGCCTTGGCAAGAGTATTTCCTTCACAATCGAGTAGTATTTAGCGCTGAAGAGCTGCAATCAGCTTCTCAACGGCCCCTTTTACGTCGGGATTGAGCTCCATCTCGTGATTCACCTTCTTACAGGCGTGAATGACGGTTCCGTGATCCCGGCGGCCAAAACACTCCCCAATTTCCACCAATGAGAGCTTGGTAAGCTTCCGGGAGAGGAACATCGCCACCTGTCGGGGGAAGGCAATGCTGCTGGGGCGACGACGACTGCTCATATCCGAGAGGTTGAGATCGTAATAATCCACCACCATTTTCTGGATTTGATCCACGGTGATCTGCTGGGTATTTTCGTCCCGAATCAGGTCTCCCAGGAGATCATCTGTCTTGGAGATGGTCATTTCCTCGGATGAGAGGAAACTGTAGCTGGCCACGCGGGTCAGCGCTCCCTCGAGGCGGCGCACATTGCTCTTGATGAGGTTGGCGATGTGGCACACCACGCCGTTCTCGAGCTCCACGTTCCACTGCTCCATCTTGCGGCGAAGAATCGCAACGCGGGTTTCAAAGCCCGGAGGCTGGAGTTCCACGGTGAGACCGCTTTCAAAACGACTGATCAGGCGAGGCTCCAAAGTCTGGATTTCCGGTGCCGGACAGTCACAGGTAAGAACCACCTGGGTCTGTGTATTAAGAAGGGTGCTGAAGGTGTGGAAGAATTCGTCCTGTGTCCGCTCTTTCCCCGCCAGAAACTGAATGTCGTCAATGAGCATGACATCGGCACTGCGGTAGGATTTCCGGAAGGCATCAAGATTCCCCTTCCGAACAGCCTCAATGAATTCATTGGCAAATTGTTCCGCCGTCAGGAAGACAATCTTGGCCTTCGGGTCGTTAATCAACAATTGCTGGGCAATCGCCGACATCAGGTGGGTTTTTCCAAGTCCGGCCCGCCCGTGAATGAAGAGCGGATTAAAGCTCCGTCCTTCACGATGAGCCACTGCGGAACAAGCTGCGTGAGCAAACTGGCTATTGTCACCAACTACAAAGCTCGCAAAATCGAACTCCGGATTGATGCCCATCTTCTTGAGACGCCGCTCAAAGGCGGGATTCTTCTCATCAGGTGCCACCACCTTGACTTGGCCGCTGCCCTTGCCCGGACCTCTTGCGGCTGTTTTGGAAGGCTTCTGTGGTTGAGTAACAACCTCTTGACCAAACACCGTCACTCGAGGAGTGCAGTGAATGCCGGCTCCCTCAGCGAAAGCCGCGCGGAGTTCGTCTAAGTAATTTGTCTCGATCCAGATCTGCTGCATGTCCGACTGCACGCCGATGACACCTTCTTCTCCATCTGTCTCAATAAGCTCGGCATTTTTAAACCAACGCGAAAATGCATCGGCACTTAAATACTCGCTGAGTTTTGCCTTGACCTTTTCCCAGGTCTGCAAGTCGCCGCTCGCGGGATTGTTGTTTGAATTGTCTGAGTCATAATCATTTTCTCCTCCTACATGAGTCGTCATTATTTGTGATCTATTGATTGGGGTTATTGCCAAAATTTAATTAGATCGAATAGGGTCGGGGGCTGCCGTTTCGATGCGGAGATCATGCTTTGATCAGACCTATTTTGGGAACCATTTTTGAGGAAAAAAAATATTCATAGTTGCTCCCAGTTTTTTCCACGGGTGTTCCACGTTTTTTTGAAATTTTTTTATCCCCCGGCAATTTTTTAAGCCTTCTTAATCACCCTTCACACGAGCTCCAATCTGTCCTCCAAAGAAGGTTAAAATAGTACCAACAGGCCACATCCAATGTGATGCTATCGACATTTTAACATCACCACTTTCAGATAAATAATAAGACGGTAGATTCGCCAGCCATTGAATATTCATGCCTGCTTTTTCGAACAGAATCCAAACGTCCATCCTCAAGAACATCGTCATCAAAAAGGAAATGATCGCTCCAATTAATATTCCCCGGTAGCTCCCCTTCCCGATCAAGGCACATAGAAACATTCCTAACAAGGGCCCCATGGTGTAACTCGTCATGCCAAACGCCAGAGGTAACACATTGATTTGCAATACGCTTTGCACATAACTCATCAGGAAAGTAAACCCGGTCAGCAACACACCCCAGATCACAACCCATTGCCTTGACTTCTTCACCAGGACCGTCTGATTCAGGGAGGGATTATTTTCAGGATGATAGAGGAGGGAAATTGTCGTTTGACTCAGCGCTGCAAGAATCGAATCCAGACTTGAAATCGCCGCCGCAAAGACCCCGGCAAGGATCAAACCTTTGAGGCCTTGGGGCAACTCGGTCACAATCCAAATTGGAAAGACCATATCGGATTTCACAGGCGTGCCTCCTTGAGCAAGAGTGGTTAATTCACCACCACTCTTAAATGCCAACTTGGCCGCTACATCTCCCTCCGGAGGGTTCATGTAATAAAACGCAAAAAGAGCCGCTCCCACCAAGAGCATCAAGTAGGTAAGAGCTTGTCCCAAAGAGCTCCAGATGATGGCTTTTTTTGCATCGCTGGCATTCCGGCAACAAAACATTCGTTGCGCATTCAATTGGTCGACCCCGAAGGCTGTAAGATTTTGAAATGGCACGGCGATGATCGCGACCCAGAAGGTGAACTGGAATTGCTGCGACAAACCAAATTCTCCATTCCACATTTTGGTCTTCCCGCCATCTCTGGCCACTTCCCAAAGAGCACTCCACCCTCCGTCGATGGAATTGGTGATCCACAGCAAAGTGACCAATCCTCCCACGGCAAATAGACCGAATTGCATCACATCGGTCCAGATCACCGTTCTCATTCCTCCCATCAGGGTCCAGCCGATGGCGAAAAGCCCAATAATCAAAATACATTCCTCGAATCCCAAGCCCGTCACCACTCTCAATGGAATCGCCGCCACCAAAACCCGCACACTCTGTCCTAGGATCGAGCCAATTGTGAAAAAGACGGTGGCCAACTTCTTGAGTTCAGGCTTAATCCGACGCCCCATATAGTCATAGGGACTGTAGATTTCATCTTCGTAAAAGACCTTCACAAAGACCATTCCCACAACAACCCGACCCATGATGGAACCAATCCCCCAAAGCATGTAGGTAAAGTTCCCGCTCGCCGCCAAAACCCCGCCCGGGACTCCAATAAAGGTCACTCCGCTGATCTCGGTAGCGATGATCGACCCACAAACCGCCCACCAGGGCAGCGATTTCCCTCCTGCAAAAAAATCCGAGATCGTCGACTGTTTCCCACTCATATAGTGGCCGATCACCGTTGTGATCACGAGATAGCCAATCAAGACCGCCAGATCGACGTAGGAAAACCATTCATTCATCCCCGTAAGAATGCCCATTCACAGACGCCCTGTCGATACCGGGAGTCCGATGCTCTCACTTCTTCCCGTGATTGGTCCG
>NHEN01000140.1 GCA_002172625.1 Verrucomicrobiaceae bacterium TMED86
CCTTCGGTGGATTTGCCGCTCTCGCCTGCGTCATGGTTCTCGGACCCCGCAAGGGCAAGTATACCGCTGAGGGTACCAAGCCCATCCTCGGTCACAGCATGCCTCTCGCGGCAATCGGTGTCTTCCTTCTCTTCTTTGGATGGTTTGGATTCAACGGTGGATCGGTTCTCGCTGCTGAGCCCCACCTCGTATCACTCGTGATCGTAGCGACCTCACTCGCCGCGGTCGGTGGAGCTATCGGAGCTATCGCCACTGGCTGGATCTGCCTCAAGAAGCCGGATCTCTCTATGGCTCTCAACGGATTCCTTGCCGGACTCGTTGGTATCACCGCCGGACCTGACGTGATCTCGCCGACCATGTCCATCGTCGTGGGCCTCATCGCCGGAGCTTTGGTTGTCTTCTCTATCCTCTTCTTCGACAAGATCAAGATCGACGACCCTGTCGGTGCAATCTCGGTTCACGGAGTTTGCGGAATCTGGGGAACCCTTGCTGTGGGAATCTTCGGCGGAGAGAGCTTCATGTCACAGCTCATCGGTTGTGTCGCAGTCTGCGCCTTCGCGTTTCTCTTCTCCTACGCGGTCTTCTACGCCCTTAAGGTAACCATGGGTGTCCGGGTTGACGAAGAAGAAGAGTATGAAGGACTCGACGTTGCTGAACACGGCTCCCCTGCCTACACAGGCTAATCATCTCGAATTCACCGAAAAGACCGCAGGTTTACCTGCGGTCTTTTTTTTATTTCAGCTCATTTCAATCTCAGCATGCTTTTCCACCCAGGCTCTCAATTGCGGTAGCGCGTCGAGCCCAGGGTCGTCCCGCAACACCTGCTCAGCCACCTCGCGCGACTCCCGGATTAAACTGGTATCCGCCAAAAACTCCACAAAGCGCAGATCCCCCACACCACTTTGACGCGTTCCCATAACCTCTCCCGGACCACGAAGCCGCAAATCCTCCTCCGCAATCTTAAACCCATCCGTCGTGCTCGCGAGAATATTTAGCTTCTCCACCCCGTCGACGCTCTTTCCATCGGTCACGAGAATACAATAACTCTTGTGCTCGCCCCGTCCGATCCGTCCACGTAGCTGATGTAATTGCGCCAGACCAAAACGCTCGGCATTGAAAATCACCATGACATTGGCATTGGCAACATCCACTCCCACTTCGATCACGGTCGTCGAAACCATCACTTCCGATTTCCCCTCACGAAACCTCGTCATCACAGCCTCCTTTTCCTCCGAGGGTAACTTTCCGTGAAGCAATTCCACCTCGAAATGCTTAAAGCGCTTCTGCCACTTCGGATGCTCTTGAATCACCGAAGCCGCCTTCACCGACTCGCTTTCCTCCACCAGCGGGTAGACCAGATAAACTTGTCGTCCTTCTTCCAATTGATCCTTCAAAAAGCTCGTCATCTCACCCACCTTCGGCTTCACCCGCACGCCCGAAATGATCTTCCCCCGCCCCGACGGCAGCTCGTCCAAAACCGAGACATCCAAATCACCATAAATCGTGAGCGTCAAGGTCCGTGGAATCGGCGTCGCAGTCATCACCAACACATCCGGCATCACCCCGCGCTGAATTAACCTCCCCCGCTGCGCCACCCCAAATTTGTGTTGCTCATCAACCACCACCAAGCCCAAGTCATCAAACTCAACGCCTTCATAGAGCAGCGCGTGGGTCCCAATAATAACCTGCGAGGAATTCACGTCCTCCTTTCGGTCTGCTGTTGCCAAACCAATCCTCACTCCGAGAGGCTCGAGCCATTTTGAAAATGTCAGGTAATGTTGTTCCGCCAAAATCTGGGTCGGAGCCATCAAGGCCGCCTGACACCCCGAATCAACTGCCAGCAACATCGCGCAAATCGCCACGAAGGTTTTCCCGCTTCCGACATCTCCTTGCAGCAAACGATTCATCGGTCGGGGTGATCGCATATCTCCAACGATTTCTTTCACGCTCCGCTTCTGCGCTCCCGTCAAATCAAAGGGCAATGATTCATAAAACTCCGTCAGTAAATTCGTCTTCTTCCCGAGCACTCGCCCATTCAATTCCGCATACCGCGCCCGCTTCCAGACAACCCGAAGTTGCTGCAGAAAAAACTCCTCCTTCGCAAAATACCGCCGTGCGGTTTCAGCCTCCACCAACTCCCCCGGGAAGTGCAACTCGCGATACGCTTCGATTCTCGGGTAAGTCGGATCAACGTCGTATATGGAAGTCAAACTCTCCGGCGCCACCAACTCCAAAATACCATGAATGACCTCACGCAACCGCCGCTGGGGAATGCCGTTCACATTTCGATAAATCGGAACCAGGCGTTCGAGATGAAGCGACAACTCCGCGTCTTCTTTCATCACCTCAAACTCCGGATGATCGATGACAATCCGCCCATTACTCTCTTTCGGTTTTCCATACAGCACCACCTCCTGCCCTGCGGCAATCACCTTGCTCATGTAAGGCATATTGAACCAACGGCAGGTCAGTCGCGAAAAACCACCACCAGCCTCATCCTCAATGACCGCCTCATAAAATCCCTTCCCGCCAAATCCTTTCCGCTGCGTATCCAGAACGACTCCCCGTAAACACACCGCCGAACCTCCGGCCTGGGCTGGAAACGCGTCAAAGCGGCGCCGATCTTCGTAGCGCTTCGGCAACCAATCCAACAACTCCAGCCCCGTATGAAAACCAGCCTTCTCAAAGGCCTCCCACTCCCGGGATTTCAGTCCCGGTAAATCTTGCAACGAGCTCTCTGCCCTCATCACTTGCAATCGTCGCTCGCCGCGCGCACGTGTTGAACACTAATCTGCACCGAAACCCTTCCCCGAAAGACATTTCGATCCACCGTGAAGGTCACATCCCAGGGCGGATCGGGAAGATCATTCGCTCCCCCACCGAAGAAAATCGCATCACGCTCTTCGTAACCCTGCCTAAGAAACAACCTCAGGTGATTATTCTTCAATCTTCGCGGAGGCTCGGTCAGCCAGACTCCGCGCGCCATAAAAATCGGTTGCGCATTTCCGCTCCCAAAAGGCTGAAGGAGTTCATAGCTCTGCAGAAAATTGAGCGACAAATCGCCCAACTCCACTTCCGCATCAATGTAGACTTTCGGCGAGAGATCCTTCCCAACAGAAGTCTCATTATAAAACTCCACAAAGCGCTTTCTGAAGTCATCGATCATTGCTTCTTCAATACTCAAGCCAGCCGCCATGTGATGGCCACCACCGGCCACCAGTAAGTCACGAGCAGCTCCGATAGCTTCCACCAAAGATACTCCTTCGATACTTCTTCCGCTTCCTTTCCCAATCCCATCCTCATCGATGGAAATAACAAAGGTCGGCTTGTGAAACATCCGCATCAAACGCGACGCGACAATTCCCACCACTCCGGCATGCCATCCACGGGAACCCACCACGATCACGGGAAGATCTTCATTTTCCTGCATCAGGCTTTGAGCTTCGGCAAAAATCTTTTGATCCAATTGTTGTCGGACTCGGTTGAACTCCTCCAGGTCATCAGCCAGTTGCATCGCCTCACTTTGGCTCTCGGTAGTCAACACCGCCAGGGCCTGCTCGGGTTGATCCATGCGACCGGCGGCATTGAGACGCGGCCCGATTCGAAAACCAATATCCGCACTACTCAACCGCCCCATCACTCCGGTCAGCTTCAGCAGAGCCTGCATTCCCGGCCGGTGGGTTTTCTCCAACAAACGCAAGCCATGACGAACCAACAAACGGTTTTCGTCAACCAGAGGAACAATGTCCGAAATCGTGGCCACCGCCACCAAATCGAGGACTTGTTTCAAATCAAAACCTGGAAGAGGCCTCTGTTTCAACAGCGCATGAGCCAGCTTAAAAACGACTCCGGCCGCACAAAGATATTCCCGCTTATCCTCCACTGATTTGGGATTCACCAATGCAACACAATTCGGGCGACCGACAGTCCCCATCTCATGGTGATCCACCACNACAGTTTCGATCCCCTTCTTCGCCAGCCCATCAATGGCATCGTTCGATACCGTGCCGCAATCGACACTNATCAACAAACTNACCGTGGGATTCTCCCGGAGGCAGCGCGCCACGCCCCCATCGCTCAANCCATACCCCTCGNNACTGCGATGCGGCACGAAACAACTCGGGCTCAATCCATAAGCCTGAAGNACNGAACTCAAAACCGCAATCGAGCTCACACCATCAACATCATAGTCACCGTAAATGCAAATCTCCTCACCGGCATCGACAGCCAACAAAACCCGCTCAACAGCGAGATCCATTTCAGCGATCTCAAAGGGATCGGAAAGCTGCGCCAACTTCGGCCGGAGAAATCTCTCAACCGATTCCGCCCCGACTCCCCGTTGCGCCAAAAGACGCCCGAGAATTTTCGGCATCCCATCCGGCACGAGACTTTCCCAGTCGTCCGGGGCTTCGCGGAGAATCCACTCCACCTTATGATCCTGTTTGCTCACAGAATTTTAGTGTGTTGAGCCGTGGGAGATCCCCTACGAAAAGGAAACCCGCACCACGACTACTGTCCGCCACGGAGGGCCTCCGTGATCTGCTTGAGACTCGGCAGTTTCACTTCCCCTTCGGGACCAGCAACGGTGAACACCACACGGGAAGTCTTACGATGAGCCACCACATTCATGAGGTAGCGACCGGGTTTCAGAACCTTCTTGTCCAGCGTCGCGTTCAGTTTCACCTGATCGGTTTTCTGGGCAAACATCGCGGCGGGAGTGGTCCCATTGGCAACGGTCCCGTCCTCTTCGCGACGAAAAGCATTTACGATCAGCAAATCAGACTGCTTCTCGATTTTAAGGAGAGCATGGTTCTTAATCGGCTTGGCAACCACCGCAAAGAGGTCGCCTTTCTTCTGCATCTTGGCCTCTTGGCCACCCACGGTAACCTTAAAAGGATAGATCCCGACGGTGTCCAGTGGTTCCTGCGCTGCAGCCCATCCGCTGAGCAAGCCCAGCATCAGCAGCAGCTGAATCACGTGTGAATACGATTTCATGGGTAACCAATGACACGCTCCCCTCCGACCTGCAAGCGAAAGCCGAATTCCGGTCAATTCTCAGTGCGATCTTTCAAGCACCGGTAACAAGACCAGTGCTTTTTTATGCCCCACGTTTTACCAACCGGAACTCCCTGTTCCAATCGCTTGGCATTCTCTCCGCCAGGAAGCAGCGTTGGATAAAGAAAAATCCCACACAGCTACCCCCCTTGCTTCACTATCAGCTTAAAGCCCTAGCTTTTACTCCAGTCCACTTCGACCTCCAATTCATTGCCACCGCGATCCTGGTATTTCAAGTGTCCGTGCTTCACGCCGTATTCGTAGACTTCTTTGGTCACTTTAACATCAAAGCAACAATACTCGGCAATATTCATCATGTGCTCGATGTCGCCGGTCTTTTTGTATTTTTGCCACCACTTCAGCGCTTCCAATCCATCTGCCGTCTTCTTCGCCTTGAGCGTGGCAGAAGCAATGGCGTCCAACTTGAGTCGATGTCCCAACACCTCCTCGACATCAATCAACATGTCGCAGTTGACCGTCTGGTCGACCAAATCGTAAAGCGTGTAGGCTTGTAAAACGCCATAATCAAAACCGATATGATTATAGCCCACCACCAGGTCGGCCTTAATCAATTGATTCACCAGATCCTCTGCCTGATCCTCACCAAAAATATGATACTGCCCAGTTTCCGTGGAATACGTCACTCCAACCGACATTCCCATCTTGTCCTTATTGGACGCTCCTCCCACGTCGGTAAAACTCCGCTGCGTCTCAAGGTCAAAGTATACGATTCCAGGCACGGATGAGTCTTACGAAATGCCCCGCCCCACCGCAAGAGCGCGACCCTGGTAAAATTAGCGAGACTCCATCTGCCGCATGATTTCCTCATGCATCGGTTTGGTTTCCGGCCAAAGCAGAATGGAAATTGCGACAAATATCGCTCCAAAGAGAAGAAAGAACGCCAGGATCTTCTTTGGCGACGGTTTTTCACCGTCCACCAGGTGACCCAGCGGAAAATCCCACAAGGGCGCGCCCTTTTTACGCCCCATCCAAAGTGCAACAAGATGGCCAATAGGCAAAAGAATCGGATGCCCCATCCCCATTCCCAGGACCCACACTCTCAAAGACCGGATCACGGAGGCTCCCGTCGAGAGCAATCCCCCGTCCGGTCGGGTCACTCGAAGTGACATCAGCCACTTCCCTGGCGTGTGCCCGAGGGCTCCGATCAGCGCACCCTCCATGATCACCAGAGGAAGCATCATCAGAAAAACCCTTCCCATCGATGGCTCCGCTTCTGGATCAGCTAGGATCGACAATCCTCCCGCCCGAAAAATAGCAAAGAGGATGAGGTGATAGAGCATGTAGTCAAACCACCTCGCCCCAAAACGGCGCCAATACAGAAACGGAGGCCTTACCTTCAGCTCCTCGGGAACCGGCGGAGGCTCAACCTGCAATTTCTCAAATTCACTCTCGAGCACCCGTACCTCACACGCCGGGATCCATCCCTCCGCGCCTTCATGCCAAATCTTGCGGGACGCCGAAATCTCCCCTTTACGGATCATTTCCCGGATCTCGTAATCTTCAAAGGGACCGCTTTTCTCACCATCCTCAATCAGCCAAAATTGCATCAATAAATTCTACAGGTTACGCAAGGACTTGGCCGGATCACGGAAGGCTGCCATCAGGGCCGGAATCAAAGCCGCCACCAAACAGAGCACCACCGCCACGAGACAAATCACCACAAGTTGCTCAGGAACAATCTCAGCCGGTAATTCGCTCATGCCATGAAAGCCCGGGGGAAAGGGATCCACTCCGAATTTTCGCAGGAAGGACACAATATATTCACGATAATGAATCGCCGTCAGCCCCATGCCCAGCCCCAGCAAGGCGCCACCGATACCGACAATCAGGCCCTGATATAGGAATACCCGCACGATTTGCGAAGAAGAAGCTCCGAGAGCCTTCATCACTCCGATCTCCTGACGCTTTTGCACCGTCACGGTATACATCACCGCCATGATACTAAAGGCCGAGAGCACCGTGATGAACGACAGCGCGAAACTCATCATGATTTTCTCCGTCTTCACCAGCTGGAATTGCTGGGCGTGCGTTTCCATCCAACTCCGAACAATCCACTCCGGTCCCAGCTTGTTTTTAAGATCAGCCGCAATTTCCCCCGCAGTGTATGGATCATCACACAATACTCCGATCGATTCCGAAACACCCTCCAGCCCCTTTAATTCCATCCCGATCACGAGAGGAATAAACAACTCCGGTCCCACCGCCCTCTTGGTATCGCCATAGACGCCATAAACCGTCAGCTCCTTCGGCAGGACAAATTTCTCCACACTGCGAAAAGCCTCCACGTCCGCCTTTTCGGTGTCCAATTCCCGCAAGGCCGCCAAGCGGGCCAACAAATCATCCTTCGCCCCGACGGGATACGTCTCCGTGCCATCGTCGCGACGCGTCGCCGAATCAAAAACATCGAGAATCTCACCAATCATTCTTGTCTCCACCTGACGCATCGGTTGGCCACCTCCCTCTTCAATTGGATACAATACCTGAAGAACGCGATAGGCTTCCGTCACCGCATCTGATTTCGCAACTTCCCAATCATCCTTCGTTTCAAAAAGCGCTTTCACCCTTCCCTCGAAATCAGTGAAGATCTCACGATAAAGATCCCAGGCCTTTTCCTTGGGGACATCGTAAACCTTCATTACCGCGTCCAAATTACTCGCCGCCAGCACTCTTACCGAGTCACCAACCTGCAACCCCAGGCCTTCCGCCAATTGACGCGAAATAACGCAGCGATCATCCAAACCCATGTCAGCCTGACTGCTGGGATACCCTTCCCGGTCCAACAGGCCCTCGATCTCTTTGACCTTCCCCTCGTTCTCCGTATTGAAGGCCCGAAATCCCACCGGGCGACGCCACATCGGCGTATCCAGCAAAACATAGCCCTCCACGACTGCGTAGGCGCTTTTTACACCCGTTTCCTTTGCCAGCCCCTCCTCCATTTCCTGCCAGTTTTCGATTCCCCCCATCGCAGAACTCACCGTGATATGCGGAGAATACCCCAAAAGGATCTCCTTCAGGTTCCGCTCAAACCCCGCGTGTACTGAGAGAACGACAATCAACACCATCACGCCAAAGGCAACCCCGAGCAGCGAGATTAAGGTGATGATCGATACAAAAGTTCGCAGAGGATTGAGATACCTCAGCGCGAGAGTCCAACTAAACGATTTCAAGACGGGCGAGTTCTACCCCTCCAAAGCGTCTCCCTCAACCAAGCTTTTCACGTATTTCTCTCATTTCGCGGTTTTCAAATCTGTGGAAGACTCCAAACTTCCACCATGATTAAGTTTCTCCACACCCGCATCCGCGTTTCCGACCCCGCCGCCTCCATCACCTTCTACCAAAAAGTCGGCTTCGAACTCGGCGAGCAGAAGAAATCCCCCCAGGGCAACGAACTCGCCTTCATGAATCTCCCCGGCAACGAGCACTTCCTCGAACTGACCTACTCGCCCGACTATAAAGTCGAATTTCCCGAGGACCTCATGCACACCTGCGTCGGCGTCCCAGACATTATCGCCTACTGCGATCAGCTCGAAAACGACGGCATCGAAATCTGGCCCGGCGGCTGGCGCGAAAAATTCTCTTCCGGCGAGCGCAAGATGGCCTTCATCACCGATCCCGACGGCTACGAAGTCGAGATCCTCGAAAAGTAGTCCTTTTCCATGCAACTCCTGATCGACAACTCCAACACCCGCACCAAGTTTGCCTTGGCCGATGGTGACACTCTCGCGGAGTGGCGAACCATCATTCCCACCGCGGAACTCAGCCCGGAATCGATCAGCAAGGCCTTGGACGGCATCGCCTTCACCCACGCCACGATCTGCTCCGTGGTCCCCGATGCCTCCAAACTCCTCGCCTCCTCCCTTGGCGAAATCCCCCTCCACTGCATTTCCCACCAATCGGATCTCCCCATCTCCATCAACTATCCAAACCCCGCCCAGATTGGAGCCGACCGCCTCGCCAACTCCGTCGCGGCCGCCGACCAACACGGTTCACCCGCCATCGTGATCGACTTTGGGACTGCGGTCACTTTCGACGTGATCGACAAATCCGGAGCCTACTGCGGCGGCGCCATCGCCCCGGGAACCGCAACAACGA
>NHEN01000141.1 GCA_002172625.1 Verrucomicrobiaceae bacterium TMED86
GATTTGCGTTGGTTGGAGGATCCGTCGTAGGCGATCTGCCAGTTCTTTCCGTCTTTGGATGATTCGATTTTATATTGGTACCATTGGTTCCGGATTTCCCAGAAGATGGTGGCTTCAGTGACGGTTTGGGGCTTTTGAAATTCGAGCTGTAGCCACGCGGGGTATTTTGAACCGTTGGCAGTCCAGCGGGTTTTTTCGTTTCCGTCGACAGCTTGCCAAGGGAAGTGGCTGTCGCTGGTCTGGGTGGATGAGGCAGTGAGCTTGACCATCACGGCGTCCTTCGGCGGGTTGGCGAAGATGGACTCCACCGCTTTTTCGCTTTTGCCCAGTTCGGTCACGACATTGGAGCCGGTGTAAGGGGTGAGATATTCATCGTTGAGCTTGCCGGCCGACCAGAGGAGTCCGCGGGTGACGAGGTCGAGATAGCGGGGATCTTCGACGGTGTAGCTGTTGTGTCCGATGGTGGTGGAGAAGGAAGGCGCACCTTGTTTCTCATTGGTCCACGCCACGATGGCCGAGCTGGAAACGTCCTTGTCTCCGCGTTTGTATTTTTGATGGCCGAGGGCGAGAGGGTGTGCGTCAAAGACGTTGACGTTGTTGTAAAGCTCTTCCTTCTTGGTGACCCAATCTTCAAGGCCTTTGGTGATCGGGTGATTGGGATCAGTGAACTGGATCGATACCGGCTCTTGCGGGCCGTGTCCGCTGGACTGCAAACCGAGGTGCTTGAACCAAAGATCATTTCCCTGGCGGAAGGAATGCATCGCGCAATGCAGATGCACCGCCGGGATCGTTTTGTGGGCCTCGAGAATATTCTTCAAGACTTCCGGGTCCTTATTGGAAGCGGCACATTCGTCGTGGATAATAATGTCGTATCCCTTGGCCCAATCGGGGTTCTTGTAAATCGGCAGCGGGGGATTGGTCGAGCGATCCCGGGTCCAGACAACATCGACCCGCACATTGGCACGCTCCTGAATCCCCTTGTAGAGGATCTCGTGCTGCTTGACGTAGTCGTGGCAACAGCCACCGGCGATGAGGAGGGCTTTGAGAGGGCGGGGACCATCTTCGGTGGCTTTTTGTTCCGCTTTCAAAAAGAAGGCGGGCATGGCCAGGGCAAAAATGAGAGGCGCTAGAACGCGAAAGTGCTTCATGGTGGGACTGGTAGGTTCGGTCCCTTAAGGACGGTTCTTTCATTCCCGAGGTATTTTAAGCCAAGTCATTGCGAAGGTTTTGTGCTGGAGCCCCGTATGTTCCTCCATGAAAAATCTCTTCAGTTTCTTTTTCATCATTCTAGTAGTCCTTCCTGTTTCTGCCAAACCCAAGATCCTCGCGCTCATCGCCGAGCGGGAATACGAAACCCGGGACACTCTTCCGGTCTTCTTTGCAAAGCATTTTAAGGAGGACTACGAGGTCGTCATTATCCAACTCGAAGACGATGAGCATGACTTCGCGGGTCTCAAAAAACATCTTGAGGATACCGACCTTCTCTTCGTCAGCGTGCGGCGTCGTACCCCTACCGTTTCGCAGATGGCAGCGCTCAGAAAATACATCGAGTCTCGCAAGCCCGTCCTTGGCATTCGCACCAGCAACCACGCCTTCGCCACGAACAAGAAACAAAAAGTTCCCGTAGGTCACGCCAACTGGCAGACTTGGGATGCCGATATTTTCGGCGGCAGCTACTCCGGTCACCTCAAACGTGAGCAAGCCACCACCGCGATGGTTTTTTCCGAACACGTCATTACCAAGGGCCTGCCCAAGAAGGCTTTTTCGACCGGTGGTTCTCTATACACTGTCAAACCTCTTGCCAAGGCCACGACTGTTCTTCTGTCCGGCAATGCCGAAGGCAGTAAAGAAGAGCAACCTGTTGCCTGGAATTTCAGACGAAAGAACGGTGGGCTTTCTTTTTATACCTCGCTTGGCCACGTAAAGGATTTTCAGTCTCCTCATTTCGGACTTCTTCTCAAGCAAGCCACCAAGTGGCTTCTCAATCCGGCGCCACAGGAGAGAAAATAATTCTCGTTTCCTTTTTAAAAGTCTTGCGGCCCCCCCCGCATCGGCCTATCTCACCGCCGCCGGATGATGCGGGTATAGCTTAATGGTAAAGCTCCAGCCTTCCAAGCTGATCATGAGGGTTCGATTCCCTCTACCCGCTCCATTTTTCCCTCCGGCCGCCGGAAGTCCCCCTGATGGGGGGAAATGGATTCGTATTTTTAAAGACGCTCTATGCCGAGAAAAACAAAGATACGGGTTTGAAGGGAATCGTGGGTTAGAAACGGTTTCAGGAATTGGTGAAGAAGTGGAATGTGAAGCTCTTTGGCGGACCGATCTTGGGATGTGTCACTGATGAGAGCGCGAGGGTGTGGGTGCGCACGCCCGGGTCCGCGAGCGTGCAGGTAGTTGGCGGGGGATTCAGAAGCGAAGTCAGCTTGAATCTCGCTGATCAAGGCATAGAGTGGCCCCATGCTAGGATTTTTTCTGAAGTATTTCCGCGTTTCCCTGGGGTGCGGATTATTGATTTCAGGGACGACTCTGGCGGAGTGGGATTTGGTGTGGAGTGATGAGTTCGATGGCAATGGCGAACTCGACCAGAGTAAGTGGAATTTTGAATCTTTCGAGCCGGGAGCTAACAACAACGAGCTGCAGAAATATACCTGGAATCGGACGGAGAATTGTCGCCGTCAGGATGGAGTACTTGTTCTGGAAGGGCGCCGGGATTGGTGGTTTGATCAGGGGAATGGTCAGACTTACGAATATACCTCCGCGCGAATTCAGACCGCCGGGAAGTTCAGTATTAAGTATGGCAAGATTGAGATGCGGGCCCTGATGCCGTGGGCGAATGGTTCATGGCCTGCCTTTTGGATGATGCCGCAGAGTGGCCTGTATGGCGGGTGGCCGGACTCAGGGGAAATTGACATTCTCGAGTATGTGGGATGGGACAATGACGTCGCGCACGTCAATGCGCACACCAAGGATCACAACTTCCTTTTGGGTACGAATTATGGCTGGAGTGGTTGGGTCGGAGGCCTGGAGAATAGCTATCATACCTACACGGTAGAGTGGTGGCACGATCGGATTGATTTCTACATTGATGGAGTCTGGCGATATGGCTTTGCGAACGAGGGCACGGGCCCAGGACAGTGGCCGTTCAACTCGGAATTTTTCATTATTCTAAATCATGCCATCGGGGGAGACTGGGGTGGGGTGATGGGGATTGATACGGGGGCGTATGACACGGCGGGGGACAATTACGGAGTAGGATACTTTGTAGACTACGTGCGGGCCTACAAGTGGGATTGGCCGGATCACGACATTCCGGCGCATGTCGAAGCAGAGCGCTACGAAGGTTATGGTGGAGATGTTCGGGAGGAAAAGTGCGCAGACCTTGGCGGAGGATGGAACGTAGGATATATCGATACGGGAGACTACATGCAGTATCGATTCAATGTGCCGGAGACGGCGTGGTATCAGATTGACTACCGCATCGCTTCCGATGGTGGCGGGGGAATTGTGACTTTGGGGAAAGGCGGGGTTGATCTCAAGCAAACGACAATTCCCGATACCGGAGGTTGGCAGGATTGGGAGACGGTGAGCGATCTTGTCTGGCTGGAAGAGGGAGCGCAGATGCTGGATGTTTACGCCACAAGCGGAGGGTGGAATCTCAACCATTTTAAAATCATTCCTGCTCCGCCAGCAACGCATGTCGAAGCGGAGTATTATGCACACATGTGGGGAGTGCAGGACGAGTTCTCGGAAGATTTGGGCGGGGGGCAGTCGATCGGATATATCGACAATGGCGATTGGATGAGCTTCCCGGTGGAGGTGCCGGTGGCGGGCGATTATCGGGTGAGCTACCGCGTCGCGAGTGCGGTGGGGGGCGGAACGATCACCTTGGGGAGAGATGGTGTGGACATCGTTCAGACGTCTGCACCGGATACCGGAGGATGGAAAAATTGGACGACGATTACTGACACAGCCACGCTTGAGAAGGGTTCACAAACCCTAACGGTTTTTGCGACGGTGGGGGGATGGAATCTCAATTGGTGGCGCTTTGAATTGCTCGATCCCGACTATGCGGCTTGGGAGGATACTTATGGAATCGGGGGTGCCGGCCGATCCGGGAATAGCGATGGAGATCAATGGGGAAATGAGGCTGAATACTATTTCGGGTATGATCCCACGAATCCTTCAGAGGATCCTGCGCGAGTGCCCTCAACCTGGATTGAAACGACGGGTGGGAGTTTTCCGGCCTTTACCTTCACTCGCAGAATTGATGCGCCGGAGGTGAATTATTTGGTGGAGGTTTCGGAGGATCTCACGACCTGGTCGGAGTGTCTTCGGAACGACGGTGGGAGTGCGGTGAATTCATACACTCAATTGAGCGCCTCTGCAGATCATGGCGATGGGAGCCACACGGTGAGGATCCGCTACAATCTTGATCTCTCCGCGATCTCCGGAAAGATGTTCTTTTTTCGGATCAGGGTGTCCGAGTGATCGTAGTTATTTTTCTCGGTAGCGCCGTTGGCAGTGTGGAGGCGTAAGGTGATCAAGGCTCCGTTCAAGGACGAGCTGCCGTCCTGATTTGGTGGGCTCGCAGTCTTCGATTTTACTCAAGAAGAAATGAGCCGAAGATTAGATTGTCAGTTCTCCATAACTCGGGAATCCTATTCCGCCATGATCCGCTTGTTTTTCCTGCAGTTGTTATTTTTGAGTATTCCCGTCTCTGCGGAGTATCCCGATGCCGTGGTTGGCCCGAAGCAGGGATCCTTGGTCATCGTGGGCGGTGGGGGACCTGATCGTCAGTTTCCGCATGTTTTCAAGAAGTTCGTCGAATTAGCCGGAGGGGAAAAGGCGCATATTGTCATTATCCCAACGGCAGCTTCGAGTGATCCCAATTATAATTACCAGCGCTCTCCGGCGGTTTCATTGGCAAAGAAATTGGGTGTGGCGGAAGTTTCCGTGCTGCATACCCATGATCGAAAAGAGGCGGATACAGAGAAGTTTGTGAAGCCGTTGAGCAAGGCGACGGGGGTGTGGTTTGGAGGAGGGCGTCAGTGGCGTTTTACGAAAGCTTATGGTGGGACGCGAACTGAAAAAGAATTCCACAAGGTGCTGGAACGAGGCGGGGTGATCGGCGGGTCCTCGGCGGGGGCGACAATTCAGGGATCATTTTTGGCGCGGGGAGATACCAGAGGAAATACCATTATGGTGGGGAATGTGCAGCGGGGGTTTGGTTTTATGCGGAACACCGCCATCGATCAGCATCTTATCGCGCGGGGGAGAGAAAAGGATCTCCTGAAGGTGCTCGAAGACCCGAAGGGAAGAATGCGCAAGCAATTTGATCGGGCGGAGATGCTGGGGATCGGCATTGATGAAGATGTCGCGATCGTGGTGGAGGGTGATCAATTTGAAGTGATCGGGAAAGAGAAGGGTGTAGTCTTGGTTTACGATCCGAAGTCCTGGAAGAAGGAGACACCGGATGAGAAGAAGTGGGTGACCTTGATTAAGGGGCAGAAGTATGACTTAAAGGCGCGGAAGGTGTTGGAGTGATAGCGCAAGAGTGGATTTCTTGCGCGACCTGGCTCCTGATTGTGATTAGGCTTCTGCCATGAGTGTGCATCCATCGCGTCGACAAGTCTTACAAACCGGAGCGGCAGCCGGGGCCTTTGGTTTTCTTTCCAGGATTCCCTCCGTGAGGGCGGAGGAGGCGAAGATGGACCCGAAGCAGGTGCAATTTCGGCCGGAGATTGAACCTTTGATTCGTATGATCGAGGAGGCTCCCCGACAGCGCGTTCTTGAGGAAGTGGGGGCTCTGATCAAGAAGGGAACGACCTATACCGAGGTATTAAGCGCCTTGATGCTGGCGGGAGTTCGGAACATTCAGCCTCGTCCGGTGGGCTTTAAATTTCACGCGGTCTTGGTGGTGAATTCAGCGCACCTGGCCAGCTTGAATTCGCCTGATTCGGATCGTTGGTTGCCGATCTTTTGGGCACTTGATCAATTCAAGTCGTCGCAAGCGCAGGATGTTAAAGAAGGGAACTGGACGATGGCACCAGTGAAGGAAAGCGAAGTGCCATCGGCAGAGAAAGCACGGCAGATGTTTGTCGAGGGAATGGATCAGTGGGATGTGGCTAAAGTCGATGCGGCGACGGCTGGCCTGGCACGATCGGTGGGTGCGCAGGAGGTGTTCGATTTGTTCGCGAAATATGGTTCGCGGGATTTTCGGGACATCGGGCACAAGGCGATTTATGTCGCGAACAGTTGGCGCACTTTACAGGCGATTGGTTGGCGGCATAGCGAGCCAGTGTTGCGATCGCTGGGCTATGCCTTGCTCCAAGGTAGCGATAAGAATCCCGCGGAAAATAGCTTTGGGGCGGACCTGCCCGGGCGAATGAATGAGAAGCTTCTCAGGACGATTCGGGACGGGTGGCAGCGTGGACTGGTGGCTAAGGAAGCGACAGCGGAAATGCTGGGAGTTCTTCGGAGCGGTTCCTGGGAGGAGGCCAGCCGCAAGGTGGTGGAGTTTTTGAACAAGAAGATTTCTCCGCAGTCGATTTGGGATGCCCTTTTCCAGCATGCCTCGGAAATGCTGATGCGGCAGCCAGGGATTATTTCGCTGCATGCCAGTACCACGACCAATGCGATGCATTATGCGCATCAGCAGACGTCCAACGATGAGACACGTCGTTTTCTTCTTCTGCAAAATGCGGCTTTTCTTACCATGTTCCGGGATCGCGGCGCGGTGAAAGAAGGCGTGAAGATTGATGAATTTGAACCTGTTGAGGGAGTGCCCTCGATCGAGGAGATCTTCGCTGAAGTGAGTGGGAATAAAGTGGTCGCGGCACAGAAGGCCCTGGCCTACCTCAAGTCAGCGAAAAATCCGCGGCCGTTTCTCGATGAAGCGCAACGCTTGATTTATTTGAAGGGGAATGGATCGCATGATTACAAATTCAGTTCGGCAGTTCTCGAAGATTACTATCACATCACTGGAGGAATGCGGGATCGCTTCCTGGCGGCGAGCGTCTACTGGCTGCAGGGTTCAAAGAAGAAGGATACCGATCTCGTTGCGCGGACGCGGGCGGCCTTGGGGTAGTCCGCAGACTATTCACAGGCGATATCGCGAGCGATATGCTGACGGCGGCTCTTTCATGATGCGGGAGAATTCGCGGGAGAAGTGGGCTTGGTCGGCGAAGCCGCAGTCGAGTCCGATCTGGGCGAATGGGCGGGTGGTGCGGACGATGAGGTGGCAGGCTTCCTGGATGCGGAGGTGACGGAGGTATTCCTTGGGCGTCATGTTGAAGCAGGCTTTGAATTTACGGAGGAAGCTACTGAGAGAAATGTGGGCCGCTTTGGCGAGCTCGGTGATGGCGATGTTTTCGCGGTAGCCTTCGTGGAGGAGTTGGAGCGCGGCGCCGAGTTCTTCGTTCATACTGAGCGAGGTGGTGCCTTGGTTGAAAGGCCGGGTGATGCCGATGAGGCCGCAGATCTTTCCCTCCTGATTATAGAGTGGTTTTTTGGTGGTATTAGACCAATCGACGAAGCCGTTTCCGCGCGGGACAAGTTCGACGCGGTTCACGATGGACTCGCCGGTTTCAAGGATACGTAGGTCATCCTTGCGGATGTCCTTCATGATGTGTTGGGGGATGTAGTCGTCGTCCCGCTTTCCAAGAACTTCGGAGGGAGATGAGGCCTCGAAGATTTCGCAGAGCCGGTCGTTGTAGGCGACGTAGCGGAGGTCCAGATCTTTGACGAAGTAGATGAAGCCGGGGAGGTCGTCGAAGATAGAGGCCAGGTGGTTCTCGACTTTGTTCGTTTGAAAGAATCGGTCGTCCTGCATGGTGGGAATTGAAGCAGGTTCGAGATGCGAGGGCGAGGTCAGTCCTATTGATCGTTGAGGATGCCCTTGCGGAAGGCCTGGCTGACGGCGGAAGGGGATGGTCAGGGGGGCGATACGAGGGAGGAGGTGATCGCTGCGATCCAGGCTCGCCACAATCTCTCCGTCGGGGTTCCGGCGATCACGCGGAGGGCGCGCGGGAAGCCATCGGCGGCCTGGCCTTCCCGGGTGAGGCGTCCGATGGTGGGGACCAGGACGATGAGGGCGATGTCCTTTTCGTCGTCGAGAGCGACCTCAACCCACTCGGGATTGGTGCTGGTTTGATGACTCTTGGATCGATGGCCAATCGCGCCGACTCCACTGCGCATGGTGAAGTTGGCGAGTTGGCTGTCGATGCCCTCCAGTTTTTTTTCCAGTTGGTCGGTCGAGAGGTCGTTGAGACTGGATTCCTGCCCCCGCGCGGGAGCCACGAGCAGGAGTGTTGAGAGCAGGATTCGTTTGAATGAAGACAAGGCGGGCGGGCGTTGGGCTATGAGAATATTTTCTTAGGAGAAAAAAGGGAGATGAGAATTTTGTCCCGTGAACACCCGATAGGAAACCTGCAGGAGCTCCCTTAAGCATGACTTCTAGCCTGCGATTACTGAGATATCTCAACTAAGGCGGTAAGTGAAAATCGCTTTTTCGAGGACCAACTAATTGAGCCCAACACGGTAGAACACTTTGTTGTTGCCTGGACCAGGGTGGGGGAAGGTCACTGTTGTGGATCCAGCTTCACCCAGAATACTATCGTTCAGGTCAAATCCGAAATCGGTGAGGTCGGTTGAGAAGAAGAGAGTGTAGGTGGCATTTACTCTGGAGGTGAAGGTGATGGAGAACTGTCCATCTGCTCCGATGGATGGATCGAAGCTGATGTCGGTAATCGCCGGAGGGGCATCAGTGCCCTCCTGGTAGAGGGTGTCAGCGTAGTAGGTGAGGCCTTGTTGGGCATTGATTGTGCCTGAGGTGAATGTTACGCCGGTGAGGGTGCCGTTGGCCCCGTCGCCCGCCATGAAGCCACTGGCGACCCCAAAGGCCGAGCCATTGGTTCCAGTCCAATTCCCGCCAAGTAGGGCAGCGGCTGAAGCAACCTGTATCCCGTCCAGATAAATCGCGATCGCTGAGTTTCCGTCGATGTCACTGACATCATAGGTAACCACGACATCAATGTCTCCGGCAGCGATTTGAGCTGCGGTGAGGGTGTGAGATGCGGTTGCCAGTTCAAATCCTCCTCCGCCTGATCCGCGGAAGACGATCTGATTTCCTGCTTCGTAGACGAGGGAAATCCCAGTTCCGCCTCCACCGGTTTCGAAGAGGACCTCACGTTGACCATCGGTCTTCTCGAGGAAGTCAACAACGAGCTT
Source organism: Verrucomicrobiaceae bacterium TMED86 (assembly GCA_002172625.1). Lineage (GTDB taxonomy): Bacteria > Verrucomicrobiota > Verrucomicrobiia > Verrucomicrobiales > Akkermansiaceae > SW10. Next base: position 9,229 of record NHEN01000141.1, read on the forward strand.
GAAGCTGGCATCAGTGGTATTCGTGGCAAGGAGGAGTGTGTCATAGGAAGCGCCGGTTCCAAAGGTGCTGAGATTGGCGAAAGGAGTTCCAACCTCATCGGGTCCCGGCTGGATTGAGGCATCGTTGGGGTTCGATCCGACACGGACTTCAAAGGCGTCACCGAAGCCATCGGAATCGGTATCTGCGAGGAGCGGATTACTGGAAGGGGCGCCATTGACTTCCTCGCCATCGGTCAACCCATCTCCGTCGGTGTCTGGATTGTTGGGGTCGGTGGGTTCGTCAAATGCAAGTTCGACGTGGTCGTCGAGTTCATCCATATCGGAATCGGCGAGCGTGGGATTGGTGCCGGCATTGAGCTCTTGGAAATTAGTTAAGATATCGCCGTCGGACGTGTCGGTTGGTCCTTCGGATAGGTCGCCGAAAAACATTTGCTCCCACCAGTCGGGCAGCGTGTCGTTGTCGGAGTCTCCCGCGAGAATGGCATCGGCAATGCGAAGGTAGGCTTCATCTGCTTCCGGTTCGCTGAGTGGGCGATCGTAGATTTTGAATAAACCGATATTGCCCCGGAAGGTCGTTGTTCCGGGAGGCGCAACGCCACCGGTTCCTCCCATAGCTCCGTCGACGCCGCCTCCGAATCCTGACCAGGTAAAGAGGCTGGCTCTTCCATTGGGTGCGCCCAAGGTTCCGTTGGCGGTTGTTGATTCCGAACCGCCGGCAGAGCCCTTGACTGAGAGGGTGACATCTCCGGTGCCAGCATTGATTGAGACGATGATCTGGACAAAATCTTCCAACGAAACGAACAACAAGGGGATTTCGATATCGATGGTGTTGAGTCCTCCGGTGCTGTGAAGGAAGCGCACGTTCGTCGATGTCATCAAGATGGATGAGCCCTCACCAGGTCCGCCGGTTTCGAAAATGAGCTGTGGGTTTTCATCGAGATCTCCCGGTTGGATCCAGATTTCGAAGGTGGTATCGGGCGAGGGAAAACCGAGCCCCATATCTCCGCCCGTGCCCAAATTGGGATTCACCCGGCTCATCGCGGCAGTCAGGCTGGTGTTATCCGAGGTCAGGCCGGTGAGGAGGTTGCCGTTGGTCACATCGAAGTTCTTTCCCCCGATGGAATCGAGAAATCCGCCGCTGGTTTGGCCGGGCAAGGCGGGGTCCCAGAGGTGAATAAGAGCTGCATCGAGAGCATTCACGGCAATTTCAATTTCGGAGTTCACACTGCCGGTGGTGTTGGTTGCCGTGAGAGTGTAGGTCGTAGTGGCGACCGGGGAAACGTCAGCTGATCCTGTCGTTGAGACGGCCCCGGGGGTAGGGGAAAGGTCCACGGAATCTGCTCCGGAAACATCCCAGGAGAGAGTGGTGGTCTCTCCGGGTGCGATGAGAAAATCACTCGCCGTGAAGGAGTTGATCTCGGGAAGGGCATCAACTACTACAGTGATATTTTTGGTTACCGTGACCGCGTCTTTGAGAGCCGAGAGGGTATAGGTTGTTGAGGAAACGGGAGATAATTCGATCTCGGAAAGCGCGGTGGCGTCAATTCCGCCAGGATCGAGGGTAAGGGTATCGAAGTTCGAGGCGACCCAGGCAATGGTGCTGGAGCTTCCGGAGGAAATTGCAGCCGGATTGGCGGTGAGGCTATCGATCTTGGGGCGTTCGGAATCCGAGGTCAGCGTGAGGGTGACGATATCATTGCTCCCTGCGCCATAGTCTACCGTGAAGGTGTATCCTTGTTGGTTGGTGAAGGATGTTCCTTGGCTGAACTGTCCGTTCAAGGTGGTGTAGTCCATTAAAGTCCAGGAATCATTGATGGCAAAGATACCGCCGAGAGTGACCATCAAGTTGGCAGCCGGGTCAATGGTGAGGTTCAAGCCCTTGGTGTTGGATCTTTCAAGTGCTCCAATGTTGGGACCATCGATGATGAAGGAGAGCGTTCCAGCAGCTCCAATGGTGCTGGGATTGTTGGAATTGAAAAGATTGTTCTTTCCTGTTGGCTGCATTTCCAGAGTTCCGTTGTCAATTTTGAGGAATTTGTAGATCTGGAGTTCTCCGGAAACGGAAATGAACCCCGTTCCTCCAAGGGAATCTCCAATGGCGACTTCCATGTTGGCCCCCTGGCTGCGGTAGGTCGCCCCTTCCTCTACGATGAGAGTTCCGTTGCCTCCGTTGACTCCTACAAAAATTCCATTGCCGCCGCCGTGGGCTCCGCTTGAGGTGCCTCCGCTCACGGTGAGCTCTCCGACGGCCCCGCCGCCGCTTCCAATTTCGATGCGGCTGGGATTGTCAGTATTGGCGGCTCCGGTATTTTGACTCACTTCACAGATTCCGTTGACCTGCACCACGCTGTTGTCGGGAGGCACGACTCCGGTATTCCAAAGGAGGGAATCCAGCCAATCCCCATCGCCGGTGAAAATTGATTGCGCGGAAAGGAGTCCGGGAAGGAGGCTAAAAGTCAGTAGGGTTGCTTTCATGGGTGCAAGAGTAATAGCTCCCAGAAAACCACGACAAATGCCAATTCAAGTCAAGCTCTCATTGGCTGATTTAAAGAAGGTTGCCTCCTTCGGCGAGGATTTCTCGCAACTATCGGGGGATGATCAACTTGGCTTTGCGATCCCCGACGATGCAGTGACCGAGGGTCTTGCCAGATTCGGTCTGGGCGATTTCCCAGGCCGCGCCGGGGCGGCTTTGCTGGCTTTTGGTTTTTCCCGGTTTGATGATCCCGTAGGATTGACGTTTTCCTTTGGGAGTTTTCCAGAAGAGTTCGACCGTTTGCTTTCGGCGGTTCACGAAGATGACGGGGAAGGAACCGCCGTCAGGTTTCGAGGCCGGGCCGGAGCCCCTGCGCCACTTCAAGGAGGGCAGGGCTTTCAGGGAGGGTTCTTTAAAGGGCGCGAATTTTTGGGGAGCGAGCGCGCGGAGCTCGCCGAGTTTCTTGGCGTGCTTTTGTGACGTCGCGAGGTTGGTCCACTCGAAGGGATCGGATTTGATGTTGTAGAGTTCTTCGTCGCCATTGGAGTAGTGAAGATATCGCCAATCTTTCGTGCTCATGCCATAGCTGCCAGGCTTGTTGAGGTGGGTGAGCGAGGTGTGCGGCCAGGGCGCGGCGGGGTTTTGGAGAAGAGGGATCAAGTTGCGTCCGTCGTTGTCTTTTTTGTGTGGAACCCCCGCGAGTTTGGTGAGGGTGGGGAAGAGGTCGAGGAGGTTGACCGGCTGATTGCAAACCGAGCCGGCGGTGGTTCCTTCGGGAAGTCCGGGAGCGCAGTTTTTTGGAAAGCGAACCATAAGAGGGACCCGGGTGACAGCACGCCAAGCCGTGAATTTTTGCCAGTGTTGTTTTGAGCCGAGATGCCACCCGTGATCACTCCAGAGAACGACGATCGTGTTGTCGGCGTTGGGGCCTTTCTCGAGTGCATCGAGGACTTTTCCCAGCATGGCGTCGGCAAAGTGGATCGAGGCGAGGTAGCCTTGAATACCTTTCTTCCACTGGCCTTCGTTCTGGATGTGCGCGAAGTAGCGGTTGGGTCCGATACGCTTGCCGGAGGGCGGGAGGTCGTCGAGATCGTTCTCTTTGTATCCGAGTGGCAGTTTGATGTCTTTGAGCGGAAAGGGCTCGAAATATTTCTTGGGGACGAACCACGGCTCGTGTGGTCGGTAAAATCCACAAGCGAGGAAGAGCGGCTTGTCTTGTTTTACCGAGAGCTGCTCGCTGACCCATTCGGCGACACTATAGTCACCGCCGAATTCCTTGTCGGTGGCATCGAGCGGCCCCCAATCGGTCTCGACATACTGCCAGGGACCACCTCGGGGGAGCGAGAGCGGGCGGGTTTCGGGATAGAGGGTATAGGGGAAGGGGTTTTCTTTTTCCTTCTCTGGAAAATATTCGTCCCATGAACGGGCATCGATGAAGTAGTGGAGCATCTTGCCTGACCCGATGGATCGGTAGCCGTGATCACGAAAGTGCTGCGGTAGGATTTTGGCATCCGGAAGAGTCTCGCGCATGTTCTGCCCGTTTTCGTAGAGCCCCGAGGTATGCGGTGAGAGTCCCGTCATGATGGCGGTGCGTGAGGGGTTGCAGGCCGCACCCGGACAATGGGCATTGGTGAAAAGAACTCCGCTCTTGGCAAGGCGGTCGAGATTCGGCGTGATCGTTTGAGAATTGCCGCCCATGCAGCCAATCCAGTCATTCAAATCATCCATCGCAATGAAGAGGATATTGGGTTTTTGTTTTTCCCCGAAAACGGCTGAAGGCAAGAGCAAGAGCACAGCCAGAAGGAGACGCATTGGTTGAATCACAATGCAGAATACCTGAGGTAAGAGGGGTCTGTTTCAAATTGGTCCATCGGGAATTTTGGACGAAGGGGAGGGATGAGTGACCGAGCTCCTTCCAGAATGAGAGAGGTTTGGTGTTTTCGGAGTTGGATTCTTCGGGCGCGAGGAATAAACTATCCGCTAACGTATCTCATCACCATGAAACCAGAATCATCTTCGCTCGACCTTGGCCGCCGTTCCTTTCTTCGCCAATCCAGTGGGATCGCTGCCGGACTGGGATTGGGGTCACTTCCGATAATTGGAGCGGAGAAGAAGGCGAGTTCGGAGACGCTCGTGAAGACTTTTTACGACACGCTGACCGAGAAACAACGGAAGGCGATTTGCTTTCCTTTTGATCACAAACTTCGTCTGAAGGTGGACAACAACTGGATGATCACGAAGACGAAGGTGGAGGATTTTAACAAGGATCAGCAAGCGATGATCAAGGAGATCTTCATGGGGCTTCACAGTGAGGAGTATGCCGAGAAGGTCTTTGATCAGGTGGAGTGGGATAGCGGGCTGGATGGTTTCGAAGGTGGATCGTCGGTGGCGATTTTTGGAAAGCCGGGAACCGGGAAATTTGAGTTTGTCCTTACGGGACGTCACTGCACGCGGCGTTGTGATGGTGATTCAGTGGAGGGTGCAGCTTTTGGCGGCCCTCTTTTCTACGGACACGCTGCGAAGAGTTTTAACGAGGAGGCCGATCACAAGGATAATGCTTATTGGTATCAGGCGGTGCGGGCGAACGAGGTTTACCAAATGCTCGATGGCAAGCAGCGCAAGGTTGCCCTTTGCGATACTAGTCGTGGTGAACATGGCAACAAGACGATCGAATTGACCGGAAAGAAAACTGGACTCGATGGCATTCGCGTGGGCGATATGAGTGGCGACCAGAAAGGCCACGTGCGCAAGGTGCTTGGAGATTTGCTGGCACCCTTCCGCAAGAAAGACTCAGCCGAAGCGCTCAAGCTGGTGGAAGCGGGCGGCTTCGACAACATTCACATGGCCTTCTACCAGAAGGAAAATATTGGAAAGGATGAAGTCTGGGATGTGTGGCAGTTGGAAGGTCCCAANATGATTTGTTACTTCCGTGGGAAGCCGCACGTGCATGCCTGGATGCACATTCGCAAGCCGGTTTAGTTTTTCTTCTGAGAGAAAAGCCACTTCCAGGTTTGCGGACTGCGATAGGTCTGGGTCCAGGAATCGTGGCCTACGCCTGGATACTCGGTGAGCTTGACCTCGGCGCCAGCGTCTTTGAGAGCCTTGGCCATGACGCGGGAGCAGGCGACAGGAACGACCTTGTCGGCATCGCCATGGAAAACCCAGAAGGGAACCTTGGCCATCTTGGCAGCTGTTTTGGCATCGCCTCCTCCGCAAACCGGCATAGCTGCGGCGAAGAAATCGGGACGATGCGCGACGGAGCCGAAGGTTCCAAAGCCGCCCATGGAGAGCCCGGTGACGTAGATACGGTTGGGGTCGACCTTGTGTTTCTTGGCGAGCTTGTCGACGACTTCGAAGACCATGCTGAGCATGTCGGAGGGCTTCTTGCTGAGGGTGCCGTCCTTGGGATCTTTAAAATTTCCACTGAGGTCGGCCCACCAGGTGCCGCGGTTGCACTGCGGGGCCACGACGACGGCGCTCTCCTTGTTGGTCTTGAGCCACTTNAGGAGATCTTTCACGCCATGGACGAGCTGGGACTTGTTGTTGTCTCCNCGCTCGCCGGCTCCGTGGAGGAAGAGGACGAGAGCGGGCTTTTCGGAGTCGCCGGTTTTAGTCCAACGATAGGGGAGTGACTTGCCGCGCTTTTCGTGAATTTCGGCTTTCATTTCTGCAGGAGTCACCGCCATCGAGGTGGCAATGCTGGCGATGAGAACGGCGAGTATTTTTGTCATGGTGGGAAGCTGCCGAATTGAACCGGCTATGGCAAGGCTCCTTGAATCAAAGGATGGATAATAGGTCGAAAGTCAGCTTACTTTTTCAGTCTTCCCCAGCGGTCGCCGTTTCCGAGCCAAGAGAGGAACAGCAGCTATGATTTCTTTCGCGCGAGGAAGTTGATCGCGCGGGTCATTTGAAACCAGCACAACATCCCCAGGGCGATGGTGAAGGCGAAGGTGCCGAGGGGAATCTGGTCGTTGGGATTTGTCAGGTCNGTGGGCCAGTCCTTGGCGATGAAGTGCATCAGGATCAGGCCCTGGCTAACGAGGAAGACAATCGGGAAAAGGAAGAAGAAGGGCTTCCAAACTGCGGAGGCCAGAGAGAGGCCGGGGTGGGTTCGCTGGCTGTGATTCCAAAGTCTGGCCCAGCTGTAAAGAGCGACGAAACTCCAGAGGGCATTGAAAAGAGGAATGAGCATAAAGCGAACAGCTTTGCTGCCATTGAGTTGGGCTCCGAACATGTGCATCATGTCCCAGCTCCGGTGAAGGTATGTCAGGCCAAGGACAAGCCAGTGAATCCCGGCGATGCCTCCGAGGCAAAAAGTAATGAGCCGAATGTCACGCTCGGGAATTTGAAAGGCTCCTCCAATCAGTGCGCTCATTGCNACAAAAGAGAGGAACAAGTGAAGAAAGCTGGAGGTTCGGAGGTGGGGGAGGTAGAGCCCGCCGGGTGGACCATCTTGAATGGTGGAGGCGCGCGGAGTGGCGTAGGGNTCGTCATCGCTGAGTCGTGATTNCGGAACGGGCTTCTGGGAATCTGTCCTTTTGGGTTTGGCCTTGGGAAACAGACCGAGAATCGTGCTGGCTTTTTGTTTGTCAGATTCGTCACCCTTCCAGACCAGAGTGTCTTTGCCGATTTCCTGACTGACAGCGAGTTCCTTCAGGCTGCGGAAATCCAAGGGGCCGTGGACTTTTCCGCCGAGCTCACAGAACCACCCTGCCGGTCCTTGTGGAGCGGATTGTGACGGAGGGGGGAGCCGTGTCGGTAGTTCGGCCACGTGGCCTGTGCAGGATTTGAATTCTAGAAGTGGATGGCGTGTCCGTCGGCGTCGAGGGTCGCTTCGTGAATGCCTTCGGCCAGAGTCGGGTGAGCGTGGATGGTGGCGTGAATATCGTCGATGGTCGCTTCGAGTGAGAGAGCGAGGCCCATTTCGGAAATGAGGTCGGTGGCGTTTTCACCAATAATGTGAGCGCCGAGAACTTCGCCGTGTTCTTTCCCGAAGAGAAGTTTTACGAAGCCTTCGGTCTCGCCGCTGGCTTGGGCTTTGCCGAGAGCCTGGTAAGGGAATTTACCGACTTTGTAGTCGATGCCTTCCTCCTTGAGCGCGCGTTCGGTTTTTCCAACGGAGGCAACTTCGGGGTAGCAGTAGGTGCAGCCGGGGAATTGGTCGACGCGTTTTACGTCGTGGCCTTCCACGAACATACCGTCGACGCACTGGACTGCTTCGAAGCTCGCAGTGTGGGCGAGCCAGGGAGGTCCGGCGATGTCGCCGATGGCGTGGACCCCGGAAATGGAGGTCTCGTAGCGCTCGTTGATTTCAATCCAACCACGGTCGGTTAATTTCGGTTGCTCGCCGCCGGGAAGGACGGGCGAGACTCCGATTGCGACGAGGCAGGTGTCGGCGATAACTTCCTGAGTGCCTTGCTCGTTTTCAATGGTGATGGTAACCGAGGATCCATTGTCGCGGGTGCTGACGACCTTGGTGTTGGTGAGGCAATTAACGCCGGCTTTCTTGTAAATCTTGGTGATGGCATCTCCCACTTCATCGTCTTCGACGGGAAGAAGATTAGGCATCATTTCGATGAGTGTCACCTTGGTGCCGAAGGCATTATAGATATAGGCGAATTCCACTCCAATGGCACCGCCCCCGATGATGACCATCGAGCGGGGTTGTTTTTCGAGAACCATTGCTTCCTTGGAGGAGATGACTGAAATGCCGTTGACGGGCAGTCCGGGCAGTTCGCGCGACTTGGCACCGGTGGCGAGAATGATTTTTTTCGTGTCGAGTATCTCAGTAGAGCCATCTTCTTTTTTCACTTCGACTTTCCCTTCACCGGCAACGGATCCGAAGCCTTTGACGTAATCGACCTTGTTTTTCTTGAAAAGGAATTCGATTCCGCCGGCGAGTTTACCGGAGACGTTGCGTGAGCGCCCGATGACTTGCGACCAATCGTAGCTGAGGTTGTCGAAGGATAGGCCGAAAGTGGCCGCATCGTGCTTGAGCTGGTGGTATAGGTGCGCGTTTTTGAGGAGGGCCTTGGTCGGGATGCATCCCCAGTTGAGGCAGGTGCCGCCGGCGCGGTCCATTTCGACACAGGCGACTTTTTTTCCCAGCTGACCGGCGCGGATGGCGGCGACGTAACCGCCAGGGCCTCCTCCGATAACGACGAGATCGTATGACATGGGCAAAACCTGCAACCTGGAATCAGAACAATCAAGGCGGAAGGGGAGGGGATTTGCTGAAAAACTGCGCTTGCGGCAATCCCTTGTTAGTTTACCTCTGAGTAGACGTATTTCCTAGTCCACTACTCATGAGTTCGACCCTGACTGTTCAAGAAGCCCGCGCCCAACTGGATTCCCACACCCGGGAACTGATTAATTGGCACTTTTCGCCCGAAACGGGATGCCCGTATTGGCTCGATTGGGCCAAAAATGCCGGCTGGGATCCCCGAGAAAAGGTGGAGTGCTTCGACGACATTATGCATTTTGACAACTTCGACGACGAGGTGCTCCGGAAGGAAGATCCTGCGAAATTCATCCCGAAGGCCTACGAGGGCAAGCCATACAATGTTTTTGAAACAGGAGGCACGACCGGAATGCCCAAACAGCGGATTGGTTGGGAGGACTACAAAACGGATTATACCGAATTCTCAAATCACTACGGACCGGACTTTTTCCCGCAAGGAGGAAATTGGCTCATGGTCGGACCGACCGGGCCGCGGCGTCTGCGTCTTGCCATCGAGCACCTCGCCAATATTCGTGGCGGAGCGGCCTACTTTATCGATCTCGATCCCCGTTGGGTGAAACGCCTCATCGGCATGGGCGAAATGCAAATGGCCAAGGCCTACCAAGCCCACGTCATTGATCAGGCCGCGACCATCATCCGTCATCGCGACATTCAGTGTATCTTCACCACCCCGAAACTTCTCGAATCTCTCGCCGAGCGCATGTCGCTTGCTGATGCCGGAATCCGGGGCGTTTTCGCCGGAGGCACCACGATGACTCCGCAGTATGTGAAGTTCATTCAGGAAGAAGTTCTCGAAGGGAAGATCAACTACGCTCCTACTTACGGGAACACCCTCATGGGACTCGCCATCAGCCGGAAGCGGGAGCCGGGCGAATATTCGCTCACTTACTATGCTCCCCAGCCGCGCGCGACTTTGCGAGTGGTTGACCCCAAAGATTCAACCAAAGGCGTCGAATACGGCGAGTATGGCCGCGTTGAGCTGACTACCATGACCAAGGAATTCTTCGTGCCTCGTTTCCTCGAGCGCGACGAAGCGATCCGACGCCCCGAGTGTGACGAATTTCCGTGGGATGGAGTGGGCGATGTCCGTCCTTTCCAAAGCGGCACCAAGGCCGTCATTGAGGGCGTTTATTAAACATCGGCGCGTCAGCTCCGAAAAAGCTAAAGGCCAATCGCCAACTTCGAAAACCAACCGCTCCTTTTCTCATTATGCAAATTCCCATTCTCCGTCTCGGTGAGGATTACCATTCCGCCGACCTTGTTGAGTTGAACGATAATCTCGTTACTCACACTGCCAACCCCGGGCTCATCCGCCGCGATTTGCTCCAAATCGAAAAATCCAAGGCGGCTCTCGATGCCATCCCGGCGGAGACGCTGGCGGACTACTGTGAAGCGGCGGCCGAATTGTTCATGCACGCGGATCTTCCCTGCGGTGATTCCACCCAGAGCCCGGCGGAATATATCGAATCACTCTCCGCGCTGACCCGCCTTCCCCACACCTTGGTGAAGATGAATATGGGAAAAATTTACGAGGCAATGTCTCAGATTCGCACTGTCATTGGTGGACTGACCCGTGGGATTCCTCTTGAGATGTTTGACGGCGGACTGGCCACTCTCGACGGGCTTGACGTCAATTATTACCCCGCCACTTCTTCTCTTGGTGTCTCCCTTCCGAGTAATGCTCCGGCAGTCAATTCTCTCTGGCTGCCCGCTCTGGTGATGAAAATCCCAGTGCTCCTCAAGCCAGGTCGGGAAGACCCCTTCACGCCACTCCGAATCGTTCAAGCGATGATTCAGGCGGGCTTCCCCAAAGAGGCCTTCGGATTTTATCCCACTACTCATGAGGGTGGCGACACCTTGCTCACCACTTGTGGCGCGGGAATTTCCTTTGGGTCTGATGTCACGGTCCGGAAGTATGCTCCTTTCAAGTCGATCCAGGTTCACGGCACCGGACGTTCCAAAATCCTCATCGGTAAAGACTTCATCGATCGTTGGGAGGATTACATCGATGTTCTCGTGACTTCAATCTCAGCCAATGGTGGACGGAGTTGCATCAACACCTCGTCCATCCTCGTGCCCTCGCATCGCGATGAGATCGCCGAAGCTCTCGCGGCCAAGTTGGCACAAATCGAACCGCTGGCACGCGATGACGAGAACGCTCTCCTCTGCGGTTTCGCAAATACCGCGATGGCTGAGGGGATCGACGGCATGATCGAAGACCTTCTCAAAGAGCCCGGCGCTCGCGATGTTACCTCTTCTTATCGTGATGGAGATCGCAAGGTTGAGGCTCACGGGCAGACCTATCTCCGTCCTACCCTCATTGCCTGCGACGACAAAAACCATTCGCTGGCCAACACCGAATTCATGTTTCCCTTCGCGAGCATTGTCGAGATGCCACAGCCTGAAATGCTCGATAGTATCGGCGAAACTCTCGTCGTGAGTGCCTTTACCGAAGATAAAACCTGGTCGCAGGATATGATGATCAGCCACAACATCGAGCGACTCAACATCGGGCCTTTCCCGACGAACCGCGTTCAGTGGGAGCAGCCACACGAAGGAAACCTCTTTGAATTTCTCTACCGCCGCCGCGCGATTCAGGGGGACCTTTCGGGGGTCGGTTAGTCTTCCTCGAAAAAGGCATCCTTCTTCTCCAGATAGATTGCGTAGTTCATGACGATCTCTGTGCGGATGTGCCAATTTTCATTGCCCGTTTGCATTTTTAGAGCAGGTGCCGCGACCAAGAGGAAGGGGCGATGTTTACTCCACTTTCCATTGACCGGATCGCCATCGAATGCCGCGAAATTTCTGGCGCCGGAAAAGTGGAGATAGCCGGTCTCGATGTTGCCGGTTTGAGGATCGGCGTAGCGGAAGCGAAACCCTTGTTCGTTTTTGGAAAGCTTCTCCTGTACTTCCATCAGGGTGCAGAGGTGTCCCATGAGCGATCCCCAGAGCCATTCGTCGGTGTCGGGGTCCTGGTAGGTTGTTTGGGAGACGAAGTTGATGATCGGGAGCACCCCTCCGTCGATGGAGTCTTTGAAAATCTTGTGGATCCGTTGCACGTGTGAGACACCTCCTTCCGGTGGGATTCTCCGGAGGTAGGATCCTTTGAGAACGGGGAGGCCGACATCCTTTCTGACCCAGTTGGCGAGGTGGGTCATATCAGCCCAATTGATGCCTGTTTTCCTCATCGTGGGCTTGTTGTCGCCATAGGTAATCGAGGGGCGCTGGGCGTATTTTTCGATAATGGTGCGAGCTTTTCCGGCGGCAGTCTTTCCCGGGATTTTTTCATACCCGGCCCGTTCTGCCGGAGTGCTGAGAAGAACTTGATTAATGATGGAGCAAGGACCGCAGGCGTAGGTCCCGATGTTTTTTTGCTTCAGGATTCTGGGGTCTCCGTGGGCCAGTCTCATGAGGCACACCAATAAGATCAAAATTCGCACTCCCAAGACTTGCCGTCACACTCCTTTGACTCAATCAAAAATCACGATGTCTTTTTTCGCCGATGATGTCCGAACCATGATGCTTTCCAAAAAAGAGGTTACTGGAGAAACTCCCTTCGGTCCCGAAGTCCTTGTCTATAAAGTCTGCGGAAAGATGTTTGCGACTCTTGGGTTTGAAGATGAAACCGGACGAATGAATCTCAAATGTGATCTCGAGCGCGCCCTTGAATTTCGGGATGAACACGAGGCGATCATTTCGGGCTATCACATGAATAAGAAGCACAGGAATACCCTCGTGTTTGATAAATCACTCCCTGCTTCTTCGGTGATCTAGCTAATTGGTCATTCCTACGAGCTCGTTGAGAAAGGCCTTCCCGCCAAGTTGAGCAATCCCTCATCGGGAGGTGATGACTAATCTCAGGAAGGTCCGCGAATCAAGATTGTCAATTGGGATCCGGTAGGTTGCGGTGCCATCGCCGTTGAATACCGAAGCTTGGGTC
>NHEN01000142.1:0-32402 GCA_002172625.1 Verrucomicrobiaceae bacterium TMED86
ATCTCAGCAAGGCGCAGCTGATTCGCATTCACGAAAACAAAACCGCCGCGCTTCTCACTACCTCCCTCCGCCTTGGCGGCATGACCGCCAACGCCACTCCGAGACAGCTCGAAGCCCTCACCGACTTCGGATACAATCTCGGTCTCGCCTTCCAGGTCATCGACGACATTCTCGATGTCACTCAATCAACCGAACAACTCGGGAAAACAGCCGGCAAAGACGAAGCCGTCGATAAGGCCACCTACCCATCCATTCTTGGTCTGGATAAATCCAAAAAAGAAGCCGCGCGCCTCACTAAAAAGGCACTCGCGGCTCTCTCGGTTTTCGGGAAGAGGGCGGTTCACCTTGAAGCGATCGCCCACTACCTCCTCGATCGCGATTATTGAAGAGCCTCGCCAAAGCGGGACCGCCATGGTTTGAGCCAGTTGTTCAGGTCAAAGGACACCAGAGCGCGCTTGGCTTCTCCCACGATTTGTTCTCTCTCCACAATTCCGTAGAATCGGGAGTCCTTACTATTGTCCCGGTTGTCGCCCATCATGAAATGGTTTCCCTCGGGAATCTTAATCGGAGTAAAACTACGTTTGGGATTCTCCACTCCCGCCTCAACTTCAACAAACGTGTTTTGATAAACGGTTCATCTCATCACGGCATCCCATTTCCGCGATTACAGGATGCACTCCCGATTGGAACCCTAGCGACTCAAGCCCTCGCAAAGCTCGATCAAATTGGCATCAACGTGGTGATTGATGTCGGCAATCTCACTGATGGCAATATTTCCAAAAGTCCCGTCTTTGAAAACAATCACCTGGTTGGACTCCCCGGAACAGAGGGCATCAATGGCCGCCACCGCAAATTTAAAGGCCATGATCCGGTCATAAACAGTTGGAGATCCACCCCGCTGCACATGTCCCAGCACGGTCAGGCGAGCGTCCATTCCGAGCGCATCGTTCATCCACCGGGTCAGACTTTCGCCCATGCCCGTCCCTTCTGCCACGATCGCGAGAAGATACCGACGACCTTGTTCTTTCTCCAAACGCATCTTTTCTGCGATGGAATCCAAATCGTATTCAATTTCCGGGACCAGACAGATCTCCGCCCCGGTCGCCAACGCGCTTGTCATCGCCAGGTATCCGCAATGACGCCCCATCGTCTCGACAACAAAAGCCCTCGAAAATGATGCTGCGGTGTCTCGAATACAATCAACGCTCTGACGAATCATGTTGAGAGCCGTGTCCACCCCGAGACAGTAATTCGTCCCGGGAATATCATTGTCGATCGTCGCGGGAATCCCAGCGAAAGGAACACCGAAGTCTGCGTGAAATTGATTCAAGGCACTGAACGAGCCGTCTCCCCCGATTACCACCAATTTCGAAATCCCCAGTTTCTCTAGATTTTCGAAAGCCTGCTTCCTGAATTGATAATCAAAAAAGCGCTTCGATCGCGACGAGCCCAAAACAGTGCCTCCGCGATGCAGGATTCCCGAGAGGCGCTCTGATGTTGCTGCGTGGATCCAGCCTTCAATCAGCCCGCGCAATCCCCACTCTACGAGGTAGGGCTCCATGCCGCATTTTTTGGCATACTCGGCCGCCGATTTCACCGCCGGATTCATCCCCGCAGCATCGCCGCCGGAGGTCATAATTGCAACTCGCTCACTCAAGATGGTATGCATGTAGCACAGCTACCGGGAAGCTCAAGCCTTGCGCGAGACTTCCAACTCCAAAAGGCACACATCGTCGTCAAATCCTCTCCCCTCGGAAAACTTCCGTGCATCCTCGACCAAGTCGACAATTCGGAAACCGCGTTCAGATGCCAAAACCTCCTTCATCCTCTCCACCCCGTATTCCTCATCCGAGCCATTCCGCACCTCAAACACCCCGTCGGTGAAACACCACAAAGCTTCCAGACCAGCCAGGGGAAGCACCATTTCTCCGTAGGGCATTCCCGGCAACATTCCCAGAGCCGGCCCTTTGGCTCCCTTGGAAAACTCGAGCACTTCGACCTTCCCGGAAATCTTCCCAATGGGCGAAGGATGACCCGCCGAAGCCAGACAAACCTCGCCTTTCTTTGAATCCACCACACCATACGAAGCCGTCGCAAACATGGTCAGACCAATCCTTTCGAGAAGGTGGGACAAGCCATCATTCAGTCCGGCCAGAAACTCTCCCGGACTCCCTGCAATCCTTCCCTGCTTTTCCACCAAACCCCGCAACATCGAGACAATCAGGGCAGCCCGCACTCCGTGCCCCATCACATCGCAGACCAAAAATCCCGCCCGGCCATCGCCCAGGTTTTTGACCTCCAGAAAGTCACCTGCCAGGTCCGTAGCCGGTTGATAAATGTGCTGGAATTTCAATTCCCAATCTCCGCCATCAATCTTCGGCAGACTCTTCGGAACTCCCGCCTGCTGGATCTCACGGGCCAGCCTCAATTCCTCCTCCATCGCCTCGTTCTTCCTCGCCAAATCGCCGGCAATCTTGGCGAGATCATTTCGGGTCTGCACCAACTCGGTGACGTCCCCCGAAACCCCGAAAGTTCCGATGAGATTTCCATCAGGATCATACCACGGAAATTTCGACGACATCGACCAAGTCTTGTGATTGTCCTTCCAGGAAATTTCCTCGAGCTTATTCACGATCGGCTCACCCGACTTCATGATCCTTTTTTCATCTCCCTGGGACCCAATAAACAAATCTTCGGTGAAATAATCCCGGTCATGCTTCCCAACCAGATCATCGGGGGAACTCTCCCCACAAAGGTCGGCCATTCCCTGGTTCACCAGAACAAAATTGGACTTCAAATTCTTGAAGTAAACGAACATCGGAATGTTATCGATCACCAGTCGCAAAAGATTACGCTCCTCGTCGATGTCCTGATTCACGATCTGCAACTGTTCCGCCACGCGTTCCAGATTCTCCCTCGTTTTCATCAACTCGGTCACATCATTGGTGACCCCAAAAGTCCCCAGAAGTTCACCCTCCATATTACGCCACACCTTCTTGGTCACCAGCACCCAGGTATCCTCCCGGTCCTCCCAGACTTCATGCTCCAACTCCTCCACTTTCTCGGAACCGGTCTCCATGATCTCGAGTTCCTTGGCCCGGGAAGCGTCAGCATGCGTCTTCTCGAAAAAGTCATGGTCGGTCTTCCCAACCAAATCCTTAACCGACCCCGCTCCCATCCGAAGGGCCGTCGCCTTGTTTGCCCGCACAAATCGTGACTCCCGATCTTTAAAATATACATTCACCGGAACACTTTCCAGCACGAGGTCAATCCTCGCGCGCTCCTCCATCAAAGCCAGTTCGGTATTCTTCCGCTTGGAAATATCAATCAGACTTCCCACCATTTTCAAAACCGCACCCTGATCATCCCGTTCGGGAATCCCCCTCATCCGAAACCATTTCCACTCCCCGCTCCGGGTCCGAACCCTCGACTCCATCGCGAACAAGCGACCTTTTTTCAAAATTACCCGATCGCGTTTCTTGATGAATTTTTTCAGGTCCTCAGGATGAACATGTTCTTCGGGATCTTTGAAAAAATTAGGAGCTCCGGTGACTCCATATCCCAAAAACATCAACACCCGGTTGGAATAAAAAATAGTCCCACTAAACAAATCCCACTCCCAAATCCCCTCATTCGAAGCCTTAAGAGCCAACTCCAAGCGGTCGCTTGATTCGTTCATCGTCTCACCTCCATCCCCAACAAACAAAGGTCATCGTCGAAGACTCCCTGCCTCGCAAACTCTTCAGCCGCCTGCACTAAATTCTCCAGAACCCGCTCCAACTGGCCTCCGCGCTCGATCACTTCAATCATGTGATCGATGCCAAATTCCTCCTTCCATTCATTCATCACCTCGAAGATGCCATCAGTAAAACAAATGATCCGCCGAAGGCCCTGCAGGGGCGCGGTCACCGAACCATACTCAAACCCGGGCACCAGGCCCAAGGCCGGACCGGTAGCCTCCGCAGGAGGAGCCAGTTGACGGGTTCCATCTTCGAAAACCGCGATGGGGTTTGGGTGGCCTGCCACCGTTATTTGCACGGTCTCATTCCGCAAATCGAGCACTCCGTATATTGCTGTGGCAAAGAGCACCACACCAGACTCTTCGAGCAAATGCGTTAACCCCTCATTCAACCCCGTCATAAACTCCGCTGTATCGCTGGCTGAACCAGCCTGTTGCTCAATCAAGCCTCGCAACATCGAGACCACTAGGGCCGAACGCACGCCATGCCCCATGACATCACTGACAATGAACCCCATTCGATCATCCTCAAGAGGCAGCACTTCGAAAAAATCCCCCGCCAACTCAGAGGCCGGGCGATAAAGGTGTTTAAAATTCAGACTAACCTCCCCCTCTTCCGATTGAACGAACATCGAGGGAAGCTCGTCGGGAATCAGAGCCTGCTGCACCTCGCGGGCAAGACTCAGCTCTTCTTCCATTTCCTTGTTCTTTGTCTGAAGTGACTCCGCCATTTCCGTCATCTCGCGCTGGGCGCTGATCAACTCGCTCACATCGCTCGACACTCCAAAGGTTCCCACCACCGCTCCTTCATTATCACGCCAGGGATACTTCGAGGTCATCACCCAGGTATCCTTTTTACCACTCCAGGTTTCCTTTTCGACAAGCCCCACCATCGCTTCTCCACTTCCGATAATCGCTTTCTCATCTGCTTCCGCCCCACTCCAGTGTTCCTCTGAAAAATAGTCGCGATCGCTTTTCTCATAGAGATCCGATGGCTGGCTTTCACCCACCCACTCCGCCAACGACTGATTCACAATTACGAACTGCGAATCCCGGTTTTTAAAGTAAACATTCATCGGAACGCTATCGATGATCAGCCTCATCCGCTGGCGCTCCTCTTCGATCTTCAGCCCCTGTTGATGAAGCTTCCCCGCAACTTTCTCCTGTTCATTGCGGGCCCGCATCAGATCGGAAATATCATTGGTCACCCCAAAGGTCCCTCTCACCTTTCCGCTGCGATCCAACCAGGCGTGTTTGGTGCTGGTCACCCAGGTATCCTCCCGATCATCCCATTTCTCATGCTCAATCTGATCATAAACACCTTTCCCGGTTTTCATGATTTCCCGCTCCATCTCGCGGGCCACCTGGGCATGATCCTCATGAAAAAAATCACGATCGCTCTTCCCGATCAATTCGTCCGACGATGGAAACCCCATTTTCTCGGCCGTTGCCTGATTCGCCATCACAAAGCGCGATTCCACATCTTTGAAATACAAATTCATCGGAATACTATCCATGAGTGTCTGGATCAAATAACGCTCCTCCTTCAGCTCCCTCTCCGCCTGCTTGCGCTTAGAAATCTCAATCGCGCTACCCACGATGCGCACTACCTTACCCTCGTCATTTCTCACCGGCGTCCCTCTCAGGCGAAACCATCGCCAGCCACCTTTTTGGGTATTTACCCGGGGCTCGGCGGAAAATAAATCATCCCCTCCTTCAGAAACCCGGCGCAAGGCCTCGTCCATCTCGGCAACCGACTCTTCATCCATGAGCTCCTTCCGCTTTTCGAAAAGATTAGGGGCGTCCTTGCGCCGATACCCCAAAAACCTCAATACGCGACCGGAATAGTAGATGGAATTATTCTCCAAATCCCAATCCCATATCCCCTCCCGGGAGGCCCGAAGAGCCAACTCAAGCCGGTCGTCATTCCAACTCGCCATCTCGATAAAGAACCAACACCAATCCCCCTGCTCTCACAACGTAAATCAACCCTCCGGAACAACCATCTCGGCCCGGGGAGCCGGTTTTTCACTTTTCTTCACCGGAGACTGAAGGCGGTATCCCTCTTTATGCATGAAATAGCCACCCGCTGCCCCCGCTGCGAGAGGAATACACGAACTCAGGGAGCCCAATACGAGAACCAGTGAACCAATAACGACGAGACCTTTCATCAATTTTTTCATGCGAGGGAGACGATAGCCCAAAACCATCAATCAATCATCCAAGAATTTTCCCGGGTTCAATATGCCCTTCGGATCGAAGACCCTTTTCACCTTTAAATGGGCCTCAAAGCCCTCTTTCCCCAGGGCATCTTTGATCCAACGCTTCTTTGCCAATCCCACGCCATGCTCGCCCGTGATGACCCCGCCAGACTCCAAAATCCAGGTGAAGAGAATATCGAGAGCGCCATCTGCCTTCTCGCGAATCACCGGGTCATCGTAATCCTCAACCATCAGGTTGGCGTGAATATTCCCGTCTCCGGCGTGCCCAAAACAAGCCACCGGAATCCCAGTCTCTTCCTGCAGACCAGCCGCAAAGTTCGCCAACTCCACCAGCTTGGATCGCGGCACCACAATATCTTCGTTCAGCTTGGTCAGGCCCGTCGCCCGGAGAGAATAAGAAAAATCCCGGCGCAGCTGCCAGACCTTCTCGCAAGCTTCTTCATCACCGTGAGCCTCAATCGACAAGGCTCCGACCCCACTCAGGAGATTCTCCAGCTCTTCCAACTCACTGGCAATCGCCTTCCGCCGTCCATCGATCTCCACAATGAGATGCGCATCGCCCTCCGGCAGCGAATCTTCCCCCAGGTATGCCCGCGCTGCCTTCAGGGTGAATTGATCTGTAATCTCCAACGCCGAGGGCAGATGCCCCGCATTCAAAATCGCCTGCACCGCTCCGGCGGCTTTTGTGAAATCGGCAAAGGTCGCGGTCAGCATCGCGCGATCCTGCGGATGGGGAATGATCCGCAAGGTCGCCTCGGTAATGACACCCAGCATCCCCTCGCTTCCCACAAAGAGGTGAAGCAAATCAAAGCCGGTCTTGTTCTTGTGACAACGCCCACCTACCCGAAGAACCTCTCCGTCGGCCATCACCACCTCAACTCCGAGAACATAGTTCTTGGTGACCCCATACTTCAAACATCGCGGCCCACCCGCATTGGTCGCCAGATTGCCGCCAATCGAGCATTCTCTCAGCGACGCCGGGTCAGGCGGGTAATACCAACCCAACTCCCTCACCGCGTCCTGTATATCTCCCGTGATCACTCCCGGCTCGGTCACGACGACCCCGTCACTAGGGGCAAGCTCCGTGATACGATTCATTCGCGCCACCGAGAGCGCAATTCCACCATGCAGCGGGACACAGCCACCGACATAGCCCACCCCGGCACCCCGGGTCGTGACCGGGATGTCCCGTGCGTAAGCAAATTTCATGACGGTCACGACATCCTCACGCGACTCCGCAAAGACCACCACCTCGGGCAGATGCGAAAAATTCCACCGGTCGCAGCCATGCTCCTTAAGCACCTCCGCCATGGCGCTCACCTTCCCCTCACCCAACAAATCACGCAGTTCCTCGATCACTCCACCTTTTCACGCCAACTCTCCGAAATTTCAAGCTCCACTTCTTCAGCCGAAAATCATTTCCGCCTTTTCGAAACGCCCGACATCAGGCAGCTTACGTAGCGTCATGACTATCGAGGAACGATTGGGATATCATTTCAAAGACCCATCTCTCCTCGAGGTCGCCCTTTCCCACCCCAGCCTCTCGTCGGAAATTCGCCCCGCTCCCCGCGACAACCAACGGCTCGAATTCCTCGGCGACGCCGTTCTTGAACTCGCGGTCACCGACTACCTCTATCAAAGCCACCCAGACTTTCAGGAAGGAGTTCTCACCAAGCTTCGTTCCTCCGTCGTTTCCAAACCCGCACTCGCCACCACCGCAGTGCGACTCGAAATCGGAAAAGAACTCAAAATGAGCAACGGGGAAGAAGGAAGCGGCGGTCGAATGCGCGCCTCCAATCTCGCCGACGCCATGGAGTCACTCTTCGGTGCCATTTATCTCGATGCCGGATTCACTGCCGCCCGAGAAATCATCCTTCGTATTTTAGAGCCGGAATTCGAGCAACTCGATCCCGACACCACTCAGGGAAACTCCAAAGGCGAGCTTCAGGAAATTCTCCAGAAACTTTCTCCCGAATCTCCCGACTACAACATCACCAGCGAAGAGGGCCCCCCTCATTCCCGGACCTTTGTCGCCTCGGTAAACTGGATGAACGAGGAACTCGGCACCGGCGAGGGTCCTAGCAAGAAGTCCGCCGAGACGGCTGCCGCCACCAAAGCCCTTCAGCTTAAGCTGTGGGAAAAAAAGTCCTCCTGACCTCTTTCCAAATCGCGACATCTGCCGGAGCCCAATCGAGCATGTCACCCTCGGCAGGGATGATCCATTTCGCATCCTGATGCTCCCGCAATTCCATTTCAACTCCGTCCCAACAAGATCGATAGGCCCACAGCTCAATCTCTCCGTGAACGACACTTTTCACCATCGATCCGGGAGAGACTGACATCGCCAGTTCCTCTTTAATCTCACGGGCAAGAGCGACTTGATCACTTTCCCCTTCTTCCACTTTTCCGCCGGGAAACTCCCACTTTCCCCCTTCCGGCTTGCCGACTGCGCGTTGGCACGCCAAGACTCTCCCCTGATAAATGATCACCGCGCACACCACTCTCATCGAGTCTGACTACGGAAGAACTTTCACGCGATAGAAGCTATTGGGCGCTCCTGTGGTATGTTCGTAGCTGGTGATACTCCCAGTCGCAGTGACCGTCATCAAGGGCACCCAGCCAAGAAGTCTGTCACTGTGCTGAAGTTCATATTCCTTGCCGGCAACAGTGCTCCAAATCACTCTAATCACTTCGGAAGTCCCCACTTCCTCAACAGAGGTCAACTGGAAGCAGGAATCGGGATCAGTCGAATCAGTTCCGGACAGCACCTCGTTTCCATCACTCACACCATCGCTATCGCTATCTGGATTGAAAATGTTTGTTCCGGCAGCACTCTCGCGCAGATTCGAAAGACCGTCACCATCACTGTCAACTGCAGCCGCAGATCCCGGGCTTCCGCCGAGAACGGACGATGCACGCCAATTGGCCGGATCACTATGATCACCATTTTCATCGATGATTTCCAGCGATGGTCCGTTACCGTCAGCGGCAACCGCCCATGGAGCATCGTCATCATAGTCGAACTGATGAATGACATTCCCACTCGGATCCCGGAGAATGATTTCCTCGCCACCATTCGAGAGCGCTCCGCTGGCCCACTCGCCCACGATGTTCAATCCGTTGCCGTAGATATTCTGAAACTCCGAGGAGTTAGCAACAATCAAGCCATAGGCTCCCGGAGCCAAAGTCACCGCTCCAATGCTGAGTGCCCCAACAGGGCTTCCATCGTCAATCGAAACATTCTCGATACTCAAAGGATTCGCACTCGTGTTGCGGACCTCAATGAATTCAAGCGTCGATCCCTCGATTGGATGATACATGAGCTCAGTGATTTTGAGATGCTCAAGCGTCGGGCTAATGACCGACGGATCGACGATCAGAGCATAGTCAAAGGCAAGACGAACTTCCTGCAAGGAATCGGTCGCGGCAAAGAGCCCGCCCTTCACTCCAATCGCAGGAGTCGAAAGCGCACGGGTCAACAGGTTCACCCACACGCCCGGCTCGGAGCGGTATTCGAAGATCAATTGATTTCCAATTCGCTTTCCTCGAATCACGGCACTGCCCTGGTCCCAATTGATGCTGGTAAGCTGAGTGTAACCCCCTCCTGTCGCGCGCTTCACTCTCAGAAAATCTCCGTCCTCCATTCCGATGGTATACCGAACAGTCGTGCCATTCTCGACCAACTCGAAAATTAACCCAGAATAGAAGTCCCCCTGCTGAACCGAATCCAAAACAAGGTCGGTGTGGAACGACCAGTCGTCGGAGGCTGGCAGGTCACGCCAAATCATCGGGTGCGTCGGCGAACTCATCGTCAGAGGATGAGCGGCATCTCTCTCCACTTTCACGAGAAGATTATTGGGAAGATCACGCAAGCTGTAGGAAGCCGACGGCGAATCACCATCACGCACTTCGATATTTTCCGGTGTCCAATTCGAACTCAACACGTCATCATTGAATGGCGACCATCCCGACTCGGGGTAGACCGCGATTTCACGAGTCACCACCCGCTGTTCGGAATCGCCGTCGGTCAAGGTGATGGTCAGGTCATACAATCCCGGAGTGCTGAAGGTCAGCTCTGCGCTCGAAGGAGTAGGATTGGTCAAATTCGCAGCTGGCGAAACTCCCCACGCAAAGGTCAGGGCCGTTCCTTCCGGATCAAAACTCCCCGTGGCATCCATTTCAAAGGCATCATTCACCGAGAGATTAAAGGACCTCGGATCGGCATCCAGCACCGCCACGGGCAGAGCATTTCCCGATTTATTCACCGTGAAGTTCTCCGTTCCCACAACCACACCATTGGCATCAACCGCTTGCACGGTGAGAACATTGGCTCCCTGGAAGAGCTGAATTCCACTCAAGGTCCAGATGGTTTGGGATTGAAATTCCCACTCCAAACCAGGCTGGCCCACGACATGAATTGTGAAAGCCGACACCGGGCTGGTTCCATTCAAGGTAATGGTATCAGCCGACGTCGAGGTACTGCTGCCATTCCCAGTCGTGACGTCAAAGGTCTCGGCAAGATTACTCGATCCGATCTCGGACTGTGCCCGTGAAATCCGGGCGGCGTTAAAGTTATTGTAGGTCGCCTCGTTAATGCTGAACGAATTCGAGGCATTCTCCTCCGCCAACATCCACGCCGTCAGTCGCGGTGATCCGGCAGTGTATTTGTCGATCATTTCACCAAGGTAGTAATTCACTCTCTGGCGGACATATGGTTTGTCGAAGAAATTTCGCACTCCGGCCAAATTGCCAAAGAAGGCCGCCCCTGAATTTCCGAAAGTATTGTCGGAATCCCATTGGATCAGCATCCACTTTCCATCCGAAGCCCGACGTAAAAAGTAACCGTTCTTTCCCCGGTTCCGCGTCAAGGTATCCCAATCATCGACCCAACCACGAACCACTCCATTCGCCGCCATCATATCGATGTCAGCCATGCGCTCGATTTCTGGTCTCGTGAAGTTGTTACTTCCCACTGACTCCACCCAGTTCACGAAGGAAGAATAGTCATACTCATTCTCACGCGAACGCTTGATCCATTCCCCGGCGTAACGTTCCGGTTCGCCCGTCCCCTTGTTCTGCCAGGTTGCATTGGAGTTGTTACGTCCCCAGTTATCTCGGATATACCAATCGTCATCAATGCGATAGAGTTCCCCTTTCTCGCCGTCCTCCCAGTTCCGCTTGAGAAAATCAGTCGAGTTGGGCTCCACGTCTTCACGTAGTGAAGCCCCTCCGCCATTGATCACCACTCTGACAAATTCGTTCTCGTTGGCCGCATGACCAAAGAGATACAGCCAGTAACGAATGATCCGGTTGTGGTAAGCCCGGCCACCCCCGGCATCATTATCAACAGCCCGCTTGGCATATCCGCGGAAAGGACGGTCGCCGGGCGGCTTCCATTTCATCCGGGAAAAGTCGGAACCGGATGACCGGGTCCAGGGACTCCCGCTCTTGCGCATTTCACTATTATAAATGATGCGCTTGTCATCATCAATGAAGGTCGCGTTAAAGTAATGATTCGAAAGACGCGGGAATTTATAATTGAAAGTAGCCGAATCGCCCGAGCCCCCCGAGGCACTGACATCCCGGGCCGAAATCACAAACCGCTGCATCCGAAGATCTGTCGGATGAGTGGTATTGTCCACCACCCACATCGCCGGACTGTCCGGAGCAGGTCGCGGAGAAATCGTCGTCCCTCCGGCTGAAATCGCTTCGACATAAAACTGCACAATCGAATTGTCGCTTTGGTAATTGCTCAAGGTCGCACTATAGACTCCGTCACCAGCCACCTCGTCGCCACCAGTCGCGCCATCATCAAACATCGTCGTGTTAAGATACGTTCCACTTCCCGAGGCATTGTCCAGGCGGTGACGTAAATTGACCGTCGTCGCGCCGCTCACCTCCGCAGTCACCCGAACGGGATCGCTGCTGGTCGGAACCGCCGGGCTGTGAACCAGGCCACTCACCACTGGCCTGGCCGCCCCAATCGCCGCCGAGTTGGCCGATCCTGCTGTTCCCAGATTTTTGGGAATCGGAAGATGGAACACTTCTCCGAACGAACGATCCCAGGTCTGGAAAAGCACCGTCGGTTTGCCCGAAACCCAACGGGCATCAAAAGTCAGCGTCAAAATATCGTTGTCGGCAATCTGAGTCACATCGATCTCGCAACGGTTCGCCTTCACGTCCCCATGGCCATTGGAAATCAGATGGAATTCATTCCCCACCATCGTGCTCTGATAATGCGTTCCTTGGCAAAGCCATCCTGTCGTCGCAAATTCACCGGTCACCACGACCTCACCATTGTTGGGGAGAATGTTTCCACCACCCTTCGTCAGTGACATGTTCTTAAAGGCAAGATGAGCATCACCCACCGCCTGAATGTGCAGTTCTTCATAGTCACTCGCACCCCCATTCGTTCTCAACTGCTGGTATTGCTCGGTCAGTGAGTAGCTTTCGAAAGTCGACTTGTTGGATTCGTCGGAATCCGCCCAGGCCGATGCCTTGGAATTATCCATGTCGGGATGCTTCAATTCCAAACTACTTCCAAATCCACCGGCCAACGCAGGCCACTGCCCGCCCGTGCTGTAATGCACTTCATCGGCGAGATTGCCCCAGCTATCGACCAGTCGCACAAGCTCGCCGCCATTGGCCAGTTGTCCTTCATACTGCCCGACAATATTGGCTCCTGGATGAGCCGAGGCGGTGTAGCCGGAATTCGCAGCCACCACCAAATAAGCACCCGGGGCCAACGTCGTTCCCACCGGGAAAGTGAAGTCCACCCCATGCGAAAATTGCCAACCTGAAAGATCCACCAAACTTCCACCTCGGTTGTAGAGCTCAAGATATTCCCCGTCCCGTTGGTTGCTCGGCGAATCGACCATCATTTCATTGATCACGATAGCGGTCTCACGATCCGGATTGTTCGCGGCGTTCTGAGTCCCTGTCGTCGAGGCATAAAACTCACCCGAGCCATCCGGATAAGCTGCTGAATAAAATCTTGGCGCGGAATAGGGCACAACCGATGCCCCGAGGACATTGTTCGAGCTATCAACCAGGAAAAGCGTCAGCTCGTCTCCTGAAGCATCAAACGAAGTCGTTACCGAAAGGACTCCATTTCCAGCAATGCTGCCACCCAGGGCAAGCTTGTCAGAAAAGTCATCCTCGCTAGCCAGGAAAAGCCCGTTTAGGTTCAAACTCGTCGCCGAAGGATTATACAACTCCACCCACACGGCGGTTCCCGCCGCATTAAAGCTCACCTCGTTGATCCGGGCCTGGGCCTCACTCGAACCCGAGGCATTGGAAGCGTTCTGGGTTGGTTGGGTAAACAGAAACCACGGGCCCACCCCATCCGGCTTGCGACCCAGCGAACGACCATCCAATGGAATTACCGCCGAAATTGCATTGGCAATCGTAGAGCCATCCGGCTCGGTCAAATAAACCACCGTAGTTGCCGCGACTACCAGATTGGACGAAGTGAATCCCACCGACATCAGGCCCGAAGAAACAATTGGCGAGGTCCCTGAGATCTGATGCTTGGTCAGATTACCCGGCTCGTCACTCAAATACCATCCATTGAGGTTCACCGTCGAGCCAGTGGGATTGTAGAATTCCACAAACCCGGAAGCCGAAGGAACCACCTCATTGATCACGACCCCCGGAGCGGAAGGGGCCGCGATGCTCAGACGCGCGCCAAAGACACAATCGGAGCTGGAACTATTGGTTTGGTGAACCTCGGCCGCAATCACGTTTGTTCCCGTCACGAGAGAAGACCCATTATTATTTGCCATCCCCAGTTCTTCTGTGGCATTGCTCACCGTGCGACTAGCCGTATCTTTCCAACCCGACCCGGCCGAGACGCCAGCTCCACCAATTGGAATGCCATTCAGATAAAAATACACCCCGTCATCGATAATCCCGTCGACCGTTACCGTCGCTCCAGCGGTTGTCCCATTATAGGTGAATTCCTTTCGAAAATAATAGGTGATGTGATTGTCGCCGGTCGCGCTATTGAGCAAGCCTGTATTGAGACCCGGAGCGGGAAGCGCGGAGTTCTCAAATCCATAAAGCCCTCCGTTATTCCCCCCCGCACCTTCCAGAGTCCAACCAGCGTGCGAGTAGTCGTAGTTCGAATCTTTCCACGTCGTTCCCAGATCCAAATTCTGATCATTAAAATCCCACGTATCAGCGTAATTCACGAAGGGAATTCCCGTCGCCAGATTCACCTCCGGATTAGGAAAGGCCTCTTCCGCCTCAACCGCTCCCGATGAGCCGGGCGTCGGACTCGCCGAACTCCAAACGCGATAGTCGTCGATGGCGTAACTGGTATCGGTCAGATAAAGACTGTGACCCGCTCCATCCGCCGCCAAAGGCCAGACATCCCGGTCATTATACGTCAGGGTGCATTTGATCACCCCGTTCTTGTTACTCAATGTAATCCGCTCCCCGCCATTTGAAAGGCCGCCCGTCCACGGGCCGAAAACCCGCACACTCGCCGGCACGGAATACGCCGCCCGGAAGGTGGCCTCATCCGTTTCGGTAATGATAATCCGCTCAAAAGCCTTCAGAAATGCCTCATCGGAACTTCCGGCATCGAAATCGGGGAAAGTAAAATCCACCCCGCTCGACATTTCCCACAACGCAATATCAAAAGGCGTCACCGTCAGGTTCTCCACCTCAATAAATTCATACCCGCCCGCCGGAGGGTTATACATCACCTCGGAAAAGACGATTTGCTCGGCGTGAGCAAAAGAGAAGAGCGCGCACAAGAGAGCCGAAGGAGCGAAAATTGACTTCATGAAAGGGTCATTGTGTGAGGGCTCGAGGATTACATCCGTCAAAACCCCTGACACTATATCATTTATTTCACCTTGTCACAAGCTGTTAGACAAATTTCAACCAGCCGCCCGAACCAATCCCAAAGCTTGAGATCTCTTCAAAACCTCCTAGTTTCTACGCCATGCAGCGTGCGCTTCCGTTGATTATTTTCGTCATCGTTCTGGGAATGTCCCGAATTCTCGGCTCTCTGCACCCTGAGCACCTTGGAAGCCTCCAGCCTCTCGGAGCCCTCTTCTTCTGCGGTATGGCCCTGTTCGGCGTCCGAGGCATCATCCTCCCCGCCCTTGCCTGGTTCCTCACCTATCCCCTCACCAGTGCGGTGCAAGGCTATGGCTGGAGCGCACAATTTCTCGTCCCCCTCGCCGGATTCGCCGCCATGGTCTTCCTCGCCCGCTATTTCAAAAATGCGAGGCCCGGCAAGGTCTTCCTCGGCTCCATGGCCTCCGCCGTCGTCTTCTACCTCCTCACCAACACCCTGAGCTGGGCCTTCGATCCACTTTACGTCAAATCCTGGAGCGGCTTCACTCAGGCCCTTTGGTCCGGCCTTCCTCAATACCAGCCCACTTGGATGTTCTTCCGCAACGCCCTCATTTCCCAAGCCGTCTTCAGCGGACTCTTCCTCTTTGCCACCGCCTCGGTCAGAGCGAACCTCCCCCAAGCAAAGCCTGCCACAGCCTAGGGAACTTGGCCTCCAGTCCGAGCCAATCAAGCAGAGCCTTCGGCGTTCAAGGACACTTAACACTTCTATCTTCCGCGAAAATGTGGTCCTAACACCCCCGCAATGACATCGGCAGACATTCGGCAGAGCTTCCTCGATTTCTTTAAAGAGAAAGAACACACCATCGTCCCCTCGGCATCCATCCTGCCGCAGTCTCCCGGGCTCCTCTTCACCAATGCCGGGATGAACCAATTCGTGCCCTATTTCCTCGGCACCGAAAAAGCTCCCTACAATCCCCCCCGCGCCACCGACACCCAGAAGTGCATCCGCGCCGGCGGCAAACACAACGACCTCGAGGATGTCGGCTACGACACCTACCACCACACCCTTTTCGAAATGCTCGGGAACTGGTCCTTCGGTGATTACTTCAAACCCGAGGCCATCGCCTGGGCCTGGGAACTCGTCGTCGAGCGATGGGGCCTCCCCGCCAACCGCCTCTACGCCACCGTCTACGCTCCTTCCAAAGGCGACCCCTCCGAATTCGACCAGGAAGCCTGGGACCTCTGGGCCGCCCTCTTCGAAAAAGCCGGGCTCGACCCCAAAGTCCACATCGTCAACGGCAACGTCAAAGACAACTTCTGGATGATGGGCGAAACCGGCCCCTGCGGCCCTTGCTCCGAACTCCACGTCGACATGACTCCCAATGGCGACACCGGCGGCAAGCTCGTCAACATGGACTCCGATCTCTGCATCGAAATCTGGAACCTCGTCTTTATCCAATATAACGCCGAGGCCGACGGAACCTTCCGCGACCTCCCAGCCAAACACGTCGATACCGGCATGGGCTTCGAGCGCGTCTGCTCGCTCATCCAAAACACCAATGGCTTCACCGACTTCTCGGAGAAGCCCACCAACTACGCCACCGACGTCTTCCAACCCATCTTCCGAAAACTTGAAGAACTCAGCGGTAAGAAGTACCACGACATCTACCCCGGAAACGAAAAGTCCGGCACCCTCGAGCAAGCGATTGCCTTCCGCGTCATCGCCGACCACATCCGCACCCTCAGCTTCTCCATTGCCGACAGCATCATGCCCGGCAACACCGGACGAAACTATGTCCTCCGCCGCATCCTCCGCCGCGCCGTCAAATACGGCCGTGCCCTCGGCTTCACCGGCGACAAACCCTTCCTCCCCGAACTCGTTGACACCCTCGTCGCAGAATTCGGCAAAGTCTTCCCGGAACTCGGCACCCGCGCCGGAGTCGTTAAAGAAACCCTCGCCACCGAAGAGAACTCCTTCAATAAGACTCTGGACCGGGGCATGGAGAAATTCGAAAAATCCGCCCAAGAAAAACTCTTCCCGTCCGAAGACGCCTTCCAGCTCTACGACACCTTCGGCTTCCCTCTCGACCTCACCGCACTTCTCTGTCGCGAGCGCGGACTAGAGCTCGACGAAAAAGCCGTCGAGGCGCTCATGGAAAAAGCTCGTGAACTTTCCCGCGGCGCCCAAAAGAAAACCATCGTCCGCGCCCTCGATCTCTCAACCGATGCCGTCACCGAATTCCTCGGCTTCGACGAGGACAGCTGCAACGCCACCATCCTCGAAGTCCACGAACAAGAAGACTCCCTCCTTGTCATCACCGACAGGACAGTCTTCTTCACCGAAATGGGCGGCCAGGAAGGCGACACCGGCACCCTCAACGGCCATCCCGTTTCCGGCACCCAAAAAATCGGAGACGCCACCGCCCACATCATCTCGGGCGTTCAGAGTTCAGCGTTCGATGTTCAGAGTTCAGCATTCATCGAGCTCGACAGAGCGAGAAGGGCCCCCATCGAAGCCCATCACACCGCCACCCACCTCCTCCACTGGGCCCTCCACGAAGTCGTCTCCCGGGACGCTGCCCAACAAGGCTCCAGCGTCTCGCCCGATCGACTCCGCTTTGACTTCAACTCCAAAGCCGTCACCCCCGGGCAAATCACCGCCATCGAGGAAAAGGTCAACGCCTCGATCTCAGCTGGTGACCTCGTCTCTTGGATCGAAGTCCCACACACCGAGGTAAAGGACAACAAAGACATCATGCAGTTCTTCGGCGACAAATACGGCGACCTCGTTCGCGTCGTGCAAATCGGCGGCGGCGACAAAACCCTCGACGGCTACTCCATGGAACTCTGCGGTGGCACCCACGTCACCAACACCAAAGACATCGGCCTCTTCAAAATCAAATCCGAAGGAGCCATCGCCTCCGGCGTGCGACGCATCGAAGCCGTCTGCGGCCAATCCGCCTGGAACTGGCTCAGCGAACTCGCCGGCAAAGCCGCCATCGAAGAAGAATCTCTCCGCACCAAACTCGATCAAGCCAACGCCAAGCTCACCGAAGCCGGGCAGGATGCGGTCGAGCACGCCGAATTCCCCCGCATCATGGGCGCTCTCCTCACCGAAGGTGGAGACTTCCACCAAATCAACTCCACTATTCAGAGCTATCAGAAGCACCTCGCTTCTCTCCGCGAGGCTAGTATTGGTGCCGAGAAAAAAGTCAAAAAGGTTCAGGCCGCAGGCGCTGCCCGCATGGCTGACTCCTTGCTCGCCGAATCTAACCTCACTGGCAATATCGTCATCAGCACCCAAGGCCCCGCCGCGCTGCTCCAAGAACTCCTCAATGGCTTGAAGAAAGTGCACTTCACTCACGCCGCCTTCTTCATCGTCGACGACGGAGACAAACTCCACCTCGGCGCCCTCTGCGGAGAGGACGGCAACAACGCCGGCCACGGCGCCGGCAATCTCATCAAAGATCTTGCCCCCATCGCCGGCGGCAAAGGCGGTGGCAAACCCGACATGGCCCGAGGCGCCGCCGGAGAGAGAGACAATGCCAACAAACTCAAGGCCGCCGCCGAAGCCAAACTCAAGTAGCCGAAATTTGCAATTTTGGCGCCGAATCCTTGCCTCACAAGCGTTCCCGCCAGATGCTACTTCTTGATCGGAAAATCGATGCGCATTTTGCCGTCTTCAAATATCACGCGGCCTGCGGCCTCCCTGATAATCTCTTTTTTGATCCAACCGATCTCGGTTTCGAAAAGATCGCTCAGGGAACCAAAACTCTCCTGGGTGAAGAGCAGAAATCCTTGCGGAACACGAACCTGCCCGAAGCGCCCCCCGATCGCGAGGATGTTCAAGAAGGCCCCGCCGTCTTTGTGAATATAGTTGGTGAAGGTTCCGTCTTCCTTTTTCTTTCGCTCCACCCTGATGAACATTGATACGGTATGCGGGCGACCGGCGACTTCACGCTCGATGATAATCTCGGCGCGGCCACCTTCGGTTTCTTCAAAGCGCACCCAAACTCCTTTGAGTTTCACATGATCAGCGAGCTGACCTTCCTGCCGGGCCTTAATGTTATTCGCCAGCCAGGTGTTCATCTGACGTTCCGAAATTTCGACAGACTGTCGAAGCCTGGCCGCCATCCCGATCATAATCGAGACATCGGAAGGGCGAGGCTCGCGATCAGTCTCATCATAGCCATCTATATCCGAGAGATCCTGCCCCTGGAAACTTCCATAGACACCGTATCCGAGACCAGCCACGAGAAGGACCGAAGAGAGAATGAAGAGTTTCTTCATAAGCGAGGGTCGCCCATCCCCCGCGCCTTGACAAGCTCACATCACGATTGAAGCCGCAAGCGGTTCAAAAAAACCGGACCCCGGTTCAAGTCGCTACGCTCAGGCCTTCTTATCAGGCTTGGGATCAGCCTTGGGCCTGCTGTTCTCTGCCTCCTTCTTTTCGCCGGATTTGTAGGAATCAGAGCGATAATCGGTCTGATAAAAGCCGGTTCCTTTAAAAATAAGACCCGCTCCGGTGCCCAGAAGACGTTTTACTGATCCGTCGCAATCCTCTAGTGGGCAATCCGTCAGCTTATCATCATTCATGCTCTGAAAGACTTCAAAGACATGATCGCACTTCTGGCACTTGTAATCGTAATTGGGCATGGCTCGGTGAGTTACGCCTCTTCCGGGGCAAAGTTTTCCAATTCCCAGCCCGAAATCCCGACTTCATCGGCGAGTTCCTTCATTTCGGCCAATTCCGCCTGCGAGAAAAGCAAGCCACCGGCTTTCTCGGTGCGCTGACGGAAGCCCGCTTCGATCTGCCCGGGAAGAAGGCACTTTTCGTTCCCGTGCCCGAGAATGTCATCAATGACGGACTTCATATTGGATGACTGGTTGCCACCTCCCACGAATGATCCGCTGGACCACGCATCCGGGTGAATGACCTGAAAGTAGAAACAAGACGTGGTCTTCGCTCCTTCACGGCCACGTTCGGTGGGAATGCTGCCCCCAATAAATCCGCCGACCAATTCGTTGATCAAGGCCATGCCGTAGCCCTTGTGCGCGCCGAAGGGCAGAAGCGAGGCCACCTTGTTTGGGTCACGGGTTTCATTTCCGTCGGCGTCAACCGCCGCACCCGGAGGGAGTTCTTTTCCTTCGCGCTTGAGCTGCTGCACGCGGCCCATCGCAACGGTGGAGGTAGCCCAGTCGATGACGATTGGAAATCCATTGGCGTCCTGCGTTGGGAATCCCCACGAGTGAGGATTGGTGCCGAGAGTGGGGTATTTTCCGAAGAAAGGAACCACTTCAGCAAGAGTCGAGGTGCAGTTGGTATAAGCAATGTAGCCGCGCTCTGCAGCCTTCATGACGTAACCGCCACCCCAGAGGTAGTGGAAAGCGTTATCGATGGAGACCTGGCCAACGCCGTATTCGTCTGCCATTTCAATGCAGCGATCAATCGCCGCCACCGCCACGGCCTGGCCGAGCTTCTTGTTGGCATTCCAAACTTCGCTCGCCTTGAAGCGGTCATTAACGACTTCGACCTGCGCTCCGGGAACACATCCGCCGGTCGCGGAACCAAAGAGGTGATCAAGGTGCAGGGCCTTCAGGGCATTGTGAGTGCGGATCCCGTGACGGGTCGCATCCTGACAAACTCCGGCCGCTACGGCTGATTCGTCGGCATCATAGCCTCGGGCTTCATAGGCCGCCTGGACCAGGACATCGTGCTTATCGGCAGGGACTACGTGAAATTCGCTCATCGGTTTGAAATCTGATTGGGAGCAGAGACTGAATTCTGTCCCACAAATGGCAAGCCGGAAGCGCTCCGCAGCACAATCTGTCTTATTTTTTCCCGACGCGGTAAACGTGTGACTTGGAACGCAGGTAGATCGAACTTCCGTCAAGCGCTGGAGAGGCCATGAAGCCATCTTCAAATTCATTCGTCGCCACGATCTCCAACTCCGGTCCCGGCTTCACCACGACGACTTTTCCTTCCTCACTCGGGAAATACAATAGTCCGTCGGCATACACACCCGAGCCCGAAAACTTGGCCTTTAGGCTGATATACTTCTCAATCTCACCGCTCTTGGCATCGATCCGACTCAGGATTCCCGTCTCGTTCGTGACATAGATTTTCCCGTCCACAATTAGCGGAGAGGAACGATTAGGCATACGCTTAAAGATATCCCACTCGATGTGGCTCTTGGTGACATCACCCTGCAACTTTTCATCGAGACGGACGCCCAAAAGATGCGCCTTCCCAAAGCCGGTATTAATGATCGCCATCTCATTCCCGATAAAGGCGGGCGTCGCGGCATTCGAAAAGCCTTTGTAGGTAAGCTTCCACAATTCCTTGCCGCTATCCGCATTATAGCCGTAACAAGCCTTCGCTCCCGGGCTCACCAATTGCACAACACCATTTACGGTCACAAAGTTTGGCGTGGTATAAGCCTTCCTGAAATCACCATCGCCACGAATCTTACCGCCTTCTTCAACGTCGCCAAAATCAGTGGTGCGATCGGTCTTCCAAACGGTCTTGCCCGTCCTCTTATCCAAGGCCACGAGATACTGCACATCAACTCCGTCCATCGAGAGAATGAGCGTTTCTTTATAAAGAACCACCGAAGAACCCGGACCGCGGAAATGTTGACACGGCAAATCCTTACGCTCCCAGATTGCCTTCCCGGTCTTACGGTCCAGCGCGGTCGTTCCGTAGCTCCCGAAGTGAATGTATACCCGCTCCTCATCAATCGTCGGCGAACATGAACCGTAGCCATTCACCTTATTGCTGAGAGGTTCCGGCTCCNTATTTTCAAAAAGGAGAATGTCATNAATTTTCTTNCCNGTTTCCTTGTCGAGACANACNGCNGACATCTTCTTTCCGTCCTCGGTGGCATTGGTCACCCAAACCTGANCGCCGAGCACCACCGGAGTCGACCAGGCGCGNCCNGTTACGGGCGTTTTCCAAACAACATTCTTCCCCTCTCCAAATTCANTGAGAAATCCATGNGGCTTTCCATCNTCCCGGNCCGGGTAAATCCCGTCGTTNGTTGGCCCNCGAAATTGTCGCCATTCNGCCAAAGCCGGAGAAACCAACCCCGCCANAAGCCCAAGAATCATCACTCGTTTCTGCATTCCTAAAATCCTGTCAGCATCAGCCACTCCTTCAAGACGGAACTTCACGCCGCAATTGTTCAAGAAATGCCCGCAAAAAGTCCGTCCGCTCTGTTGCCAAAGCCCGACCCGCCGTTGTCTTCATGGTATTCTCCAGCTTAAGCAGCTTGCGATAAAAGTGATCCACGGCGAACTTTGCGTCCTCAGGCTCCCGCGACTCGCAAAAAGGATCCACCCGACTCATCAGCTCCGACCCCATATATCCCCCCAGCATCAGGCAACGGCTCAAGCCCACCGCACCGAGAGCATCCAACCGGTCCGCATCCTGCAGCACTGCTGCTTCCCGGGTTCGCGTCTCGATTCCGGCCGAGAAGCTATGCGCCTCGATCGCATGATGAATCGCCTCGAAATACTCCGCCGGATAGCCCACCTCCTCCAAATACTCCACCGCACGGTCAGCCGACATGACCGAGGCTTTCGTGCGATTCGGCGAATCTTTTGCCACATGAACGCAATCATGCAACCACGCAGCAGGAAGCAAGACCTCCAGCCCGAGACCTTCCTCCCTCGCCAAATGACGGGTGTTCAAGGCGACCCGCTCGATGTGCTGTATGTCATGTGCGGGATCGCCTTCCTGCTGCACCGACAACCAATCCCGGAACTGCGAGCTCCATTTTTCTTCCTCTTTCATCTCTTCATTCGAAAGGCTGACGGCCTCTCGCGAGTAACTTTCAACTCTATCGAATAACATGAAAGCACTTCTACCACTTCTTTTACTCACCCTGCCGCTCGCGGCCGACCATCACAAAGCCAACGAACTGACCGCCGCCGAGAAAAAAGCTGGCTGGACTCTCCTATTTGACGGCAAAACAATGGAGCATTTCCGTAACTACAAAAAGGAGGGCATCAAAGAGGCCTGGGTCGTCAAAGACGGCGCCTTCACCCTCCTCAAAAAAGGAGGCGGCGACATCATCACCAAAAAGCAATACGGGGCCTTTGAATTCACCGCCGATTACAAGATCACGCCCGGCGGCAATTCCGGTCTCATGTATCACGTTCAGGAAAGCGAAAGCACACCTTGGCGCACCGGGCCGGAAATCCAGATCCTCGACAACCCCAAGGGCAAGGATCCTCAAAAAGCCGGTTGGCTCTACCAGCTCTATCGTCCGGCCGAAGGTGTCGATGCCACCAAGCCCGCCGGTAAGTGGAACACCATCCGCATTCTCATCACGCCCGAAAAATGCGTCCACTGGATGAACGGCACCAAGTATGTCGAATACGTGAAGGGCTCAGAAGACTGGGACAAGAAGGTCGCCGCTTCCAAATTCAGCAAGTTCAAGGACTTCGGCAAGGCCACCAAAGGCCACATCTGCCTGCAGGACCACGGAAACGAGGTGTCCTACCGCAACGTGAAAATCCGCGAGGTCAAGTAACTCTTCCCCCTCATTCCCCCCGTGCTGGTTTTCTCCTTTTCCGGCACGGGGTTTTTATTGCCCCGACATCCAGAACCGACCCACTCCACTGCCACCTCAACACCGACCGCGCCCTCCGCTCTGGCGACTGGAAAATCGCCTCCGTCAAACTCGGCAAGTGGGAACTCGACACCTCTCCGGGTGCCTGACTGTCCGGGCAAACGAAGTTTACTGGTCCTCGCGGATGGAGGTTCTGGAGAACCACTCTCCTTGCCTCACCGCGTGTGAGGACAGCCCGTCAAGCCTTACTCTTTGAACCAAGGTTGACGGGCTTCTTTGGCAATCTGGGCATCTAGCTCAAGCATTCTCGCTTTCAACTTAGCAACCACTTCAGGCTTCGACTCAGCGAGATTATTTTTCTCCCCAAGATCCGCCTCGAGATCAAAGAGCATCACCTCAGCCTTCGCCTTGGGATTTCTCTTTTTGTTTCGAGGCCCCTTCACGAGCAACTTATGCTTCCCTTGACGCAATCCCTCAATGTCCCCTCGCGAGGTATAATAGACAAATTCACTACGCGGAGTTTTGTCATCCGTGGTAAGTAATTTTGAAATATCGAGACCGTCGATTTTCTTATCAGAAGGAAGCGGAGTCTTGGTCAGGCTGGCAATTGTCGGCAGCAAATCGATCGTTCCGCAAAGCTGATCACAAGTCGTGCCAGCTGGAATCCTTCCCGGAGCCCACATCACACAAGGCACCCGTTGCCCACCTTCAAAAGTTGATCCCTTACCATCACGCAGAGGCCCAGCTGAACCACCATGATGTTTAAATGGAAGCCACGGCCCGTTATCGGTCGTGAAAATGAGGTAGGTATTATCCGACAATTTCAACTCACGAAGAAGCTTGGCAATCCGACCCACTTCCGCATCGATATGCTCGATGACATTCGTGTAGGCATTGAGCGGATCGGCATCACGCACATCTTCCGGAACATAAAGTGGGATGTGTGGCATGGAGTGTGGCAGGTAGACAAAGAAGGGCTTATCAGCCTTGGCATTGGTCTTGATGAACTCAATCGACTTATCGGTATAACGCCGAGTCACCGTCCGCTGGTCCACCGGGATCTCGACGATTTTCTCATTCTCCATCAGCGGAGTTTTCCACTTGGTGAGCGTTGATTCAGGATCTTTCCAAAGCGCATCCATGCCAGCCCATCCGCCCTTCGGCTTCCCTTTATTGTCGGGATGGTTCATGTCATTGGAATAGGGAATCCCGAAATAAGTATCGAAGCCATTGCTCTGCGGCAGAGTCTCGGGATGGTGCCCCAGATGCCACTTTCCAAAGCAAGCCGTCGCGTATCCTTGTCCTTTGAGATGATCCGCAATGGTGTGCTCGGTCGGGTTCAGTCCCTTTGTCGAAGAAGGAAACAAGACATGCTGGTGCATTCCAATTCTCTTGGGATAACAACCGGTCAGCAAAGCCGCCCGTGACGGTGTGCACACCGGCGAGGCCACCATGAAATTGGTAAAGCGACGTCCTTCCTTGGCCAAACGATCGATGTGAGGAGTCTTGATTTTCGTAGAACCAAAGCAGCCCAGATCTCCATAGCCCTGATCATCGGTAAAGATGATGATGAAGTTGGGTTTGTCAGCGGCTTTGGCCACCAAGGACAGTGCGGCGAGAATAATGACGGGAACAATTTTCATAGCGGAAAGTAATAAACGTGGTGAATGAGGCCGATATTGCAGGAGAGAAAGAATCTATAAATCAAAACGCTTCATTACCTCGTCCGCCAGAGCCTCGGGCGGCTGGGAGATATCAAGCGTGAACGCTCCCTCGGGGGCCTCAAGAGTCTCCAATTGCGACTGCAGCAATCCCGGGGGCATGTAATGATCCGTTCGCAAAGCCAATCTCTCGGCCAATAATTCCGGCGAACCAGAAAGAAAGACAAACTCAGCCCCGGCCAAAACGTCGCGATATTTTTTCTTCAATGCCGAGCAAGCGATAAAGTTCACTCCTGTCGTGCCCGTGATCAATTCGGCCAAACTTTTCAGCCAAACCTCGCGGTCCTGATCATCGAGAGGGACTCCGGAGGCCATCTTTGCGACATTTTTCGGAGGATGAAAATCATCCCCGTCGTGAAAAGTCCCACCCGTCTTCTCAGCGAGCAGCCCGCCAACGGTGGATTTCCCCGAACCGCTGACACCCATCAAAACAATGACCATCACTAAACGAAGAGCCAAACGAGAGAAGCCAGTCCCACTCCCACCAAGCCGACAGCAGTCGAGACGGCACTCCAGGTTTGGAAGGTTTGTTTTTCGGTCATCCGCATGTAGCGACTCACCATCCAGAATCCGCTGTCATTGACATGCGAAAACCCAGCCGCGCCACTCGCAATCGCCACAACAATCAAAGACAGTTTGGCATCAGAAAGATCCATCTTGGCCAAAATTGGGCTCATCAAGGATGCGGCCATCACCATTGCCATCGTCGCGGACCCCTGGGCAATTCGAGAAATCGCCGAAAATAAGAAAGCCAGAATCAACGGCCCAACTCCCAGGCCATCAAGAGTATTTGCAAGAGCATCGCCGACTCCGGTTTTTCCCAACATTGTTTTGAAAACCCCACCGGCACCAGTGATCAGAATGATAATCCCCGCAGGACCCAAAGCCCGTGTCGAAACTTCCATCAGTTGATCGCGTGTCGCTCCGCGCTTTGCTCCCAGCAGCCACAAGGTCAAAATGGTTGCCAAAAGAAGCGACAAAACCGGGTGTCCCAAAAAAGCGATCGTTTGTTGCCAAATCGGAGCATCAGCCATGAGTTCCTTCAAGGCGGCTCCGCGATCGGACTTCGAAAGTCCTTCTGCAATTCCCGACCCCACCGATTGCTCAACCAATGAACCTGCTACAATCAAAACAATCGGGAGCAACAGGATCCCTGCAATCATCCCAAAGGACGGAGGATTGCTTTCTTCTTCAACTTGCAGCTCAGGCGGATCGATATGCACTTTCGAGGCCATTCGATCTCCGAACCAAATTCCGGCAATGATCGCAGTAGGAAGCCCCACCAAAACACTATAAAGAATGACCGTTCCAATCGGCACGCCAAATTCATAAGCGACCCAGGTCGGCCCCGGGGTCGGAGGCACAAACGAATGCGTCACCACCATCCCAGCCAACAACGGCATCCCAAATTTCGTTACCGAGAGGCCGGTTTTTCTAGCAAGGGCATAAAGAATTGGTGCCAAAATCACCAAGGCCACATCAAGGAATACTGGAATCGAAATCAGGAAGCCCGTCACCAGCATGGCCCAAGTCGCCCGTTTTTCGCCAAAGAACTTTAGGGTTCCATTTGCCAAACTCTGCGCTCCGCCACTGTGCTCGATCATCGCGCCAAAAATCGCTCCCAATCCGATGATCGTGGCGATGAACCCCAAACTGGAGCCCATTCCGTCCACAATCGTTCCGCCGACTTCAGTCATCGACATCGTCCCGGCAGCAACACCCACAAAGACACTGGCAACCAAAAGGGCAATGAATGCCTGAACTCTCCATTTCAGAATGAGAAACAGAATGAGCGCAATCGCGACGAGAAGAGTTCCGATCAAGCGACCAGTGCTGACGTCAGCTGTTGCTAGGAGCGTTCCAAGATTCAACGAAATTTGCATTCGTAGAGACTCGCTGGTAGATCGGAACGCGACAAGAAGGAAGTGCCCGACTCTATGGCGAGCTGATTTCCAGTCGGAAATAGCGCTGCGAGAGAACGGAAACAGGCGTCGTCACTCGCCAGNATTCACGAATTCGTCCNTCAGGGAGCAGGNCCGGCGCCGCAGCTTCGATCTCTCCTNCCGGAATTTGAACCCAACTTCCTCCTGNGAGATCAGGCGACGCTCCCAGTGCGTAGGTCACGCCCGATGCAAATCCGCTCCGGGTGAACTCCACAGAAACGTAATCGACTCCCACAACTTCCACCGGTGCACTTGTAACTCCGCCCTCCGTAACATCAGCTACGTTGGGGTCCGTTCCAAAGACAAACTCCAGATAGTTATTCTGTCCATCGCCATCGGGATCCTGACTGAAACCAACGATATTCAAATCCAACAACTGGGAGCCACTGAAGTTAAAGTCAGCCCAGGTCGCGTAATCAAAATCCAATGGGTTTCCATTCAAGCTTCCCCCAAATTCCTCCGAGCAAGCCCAATTCACGGGGTCGGTGTGATCTGGATTTGAGTTTGGCGAAACCAACACCAGGGAATAGCCCAACCCATCACCACAATCCGGCCACGGCGACTCGTCATCATAGGTGAAGGAATGCAAAACAGTCGGCGTCGGATCGTTCACACTCAAAGTAACGGTCTCGGAACTATTGGAAAGTCCCCCTCCATATTCCCCAGCCACCGGATGGACGAAACTTGAGTAACGCACTAAAAAAGCCGACGAGTCGGACACCACAATCGCTCTTTCCCCCGGTGCCAATTCGGTAACCGCTGACCCCGCGAAATTAAAACTCACTCCTCCGGTGAATGAGAGCTTACTTAAGTCTAAGGTGTCCGTGGAACTGGTATTCATAATCTCGATGAACTCGAAATCATCCTGATCGGCATGCCCCGCCGCAAGCTCGCTGGCGCTTGGCGCTGCCGGGTGATACATAAACTCTGAAATTACAAGATTGCTCGCAGAGGGGACAGCCAAGTCGACGACAAATTCAACTTCGGACAGCGCACTCCAGGTAGAGCTTCCGCTTTCATAAGCACGCGCCTTCACCATGGTTCTCCCGGAACTAAATGTCAGTGCACTGGAGTATGGGCTCAATCCCGACTGAATGGTTCCGCCCAAATCACGGGGGTCGCTTCCGTCCAAAGTATAATAAATCTGAGCTCCCCCGCTTGCTGAAATCGTCACCGGAAATCCAACCGCAATGTCTCCTCCGTGCTGACTAAATTCCGGAGGTGCCACGCTTGGCCAGAGACCGTTATCTGCGAAATCAGTGCGATCCCCGCCTTGCGCAGGAGCCCCTTCACCACCCAACAAATAACGCCTCCGCCCCGTCGTTGGAGAGGACCAAGTTGCATAAAATCCAAGATCCACATTTTGCCCAAGACCAAAATCCAACAAGGGCTCATAATCTTCCTCCAATGCCAAAAGGTGCTGGCGGAATGTTGAGTTCGCCTGATTACGATGATCAAGGACTCCATCATGGAACATGTGCTTGTTAATCCGATCAGCGAAAGTAAGACGCCACTCGGGGCTCTTGATCAAAAGCTGGAAGAGCTTCGAAAGAGTATCGCTCTGGGCCAAAAGATCGTCCGCGATACTATTGTAGTTTACCGCATTGAAGTATCCTTGGTTTTGGTACGAGCCCTCGGCATCCCAAACATACAGGCGATACCGCCCTTCAGAACTCCGCTCTTTGGCACCCACCCAATTGTTCTGCGGCCAGTCCCAGGTCGCTCCATAAATATTAATCAAAAAGTAATCCGCCATATTGATGGGATCAAGATGGCCCAGTGCTTCCTGCCAATCTGACAAACTAAGATCTCCACCGCCACTTCGTTCTAAAATGCTTATCATCTCGTTCCAGGCGGTGACATCTCCATTGGGATAATCGTTGACCTGACGAACATCCCAATCCTCATCCCCCCCATGATGAGCTTGCATGAAGGGCTCACGAAGACGCTCACACATGTTGAAAAAACCTTTATATTCGCCATTCACATAAAGCGTATTGATTCGACCCACGCTTCCTTTTTGTCCCATCTGCACAAACATCCTCCGCACCGCTTCGTCGACGATAAAGGGATTTTGAATATCATTTTTCCCCGCTCTGATTCTAAGTTGACCAAAGTCATTGACCGGGTATTGCCCGCCGATTAAGTGAGCCGGAAGCTTGGAATACGTTGTCCTGTTATAGTTGTGCTCAATCCAGTTCGACTCGAGCTTCGGCGCACCATAATCATCCCTAAAGTAGATATTGAATGACGGCTTCTCCCTCGGATTGTTCGTCCATGGAGAGGCCCCGGTATTACTTAAAATCAATCGAGGCCGGGAGAAACCACTGGAAGAAATCCGCACCCCGGCCTCTTCCCGGAATCTCAGCGACCCATCGGGCTTGTAAAGCTCCACAAAAAGAGGCCGCTCATACTCGGGC
The DNA here is from genome assembly GCA_002172625.1 of Verrucomicrobiaceae bacterium TMED86. GTDB lineage: Bacteria > Verrucomicrobiota > Verrucomicrobiia > Verrucomicrobiales > Akkermansiaceae > SW10. The sequence continues at coordinate 29,433 of NHEN01000142.1, forward strand.
CCACGTTTCATCGGGATATTGTAAGAAGTCGGTCCGTTTTCCACCCACTGACTATTCACATAGCTCCCGCCATTGATCGACATGATTCCGTGATCATCAAAGAAGGTTTCATTCTCATCTCCGGTAAAAATCAAAGCGGGAACATTTTTGAGACGGCTATCTTGTCCGACTAAATAGGTATGAATTTTTGGTTTGGAATCGATTAAACCAGGCTTGAAGGCCCTCGCCTTAATGACATGCCCGGTCTTGTTGTTAATCGTCGAGAGGGAAATTGGACTCGCATAGAGAATCCCGGCCGTCGCCGTTGGTTCGCTCCCGTCAGTCGTGTAGCGAATCGAAGCTCCAGGTGTATTTGTCGTGAGGGTGAGAGTCACCGTGCTCTCATAAAATCCACCTTCAGGACTGAAGTCCGGAGAATCCACTCGCTCGCTGAGAGTCATCACCCCGTTGGCTTTTCCCGGGGTTGGATGATCGAAATATCCCCAAATCGTGTTGGCGCTATCCCAGCCGTAGGATTGTCTTGAGTATTGCTTGGGAAAGCCACCAGGTATCGACGATTGCACCACTCCCGATGCGTCAGTCAACACTAGGTCCTCTCCATCGCTCGATAGCTGGAATGAGGTATGATAATACTGTGCGACGTCGTTAAATTCATCCTGCTCATCAGCAAGAACCAGTAAATACCCCCCGGCCGGTATAGACATTCCCGCGGGAAAGATCGATTTTGCGGGATTCGAAGCATCGTCACTGATTCCCCAGCCGGAAATATCTACCGTCGCTCCGGTAGGATTATGNAGTTCAATCCAATCACTGAATTCGAGATCGGCAACCTTGGAAACAGTGGCTCCTCCTGATGGTTCGGCAGTTCCAATGAAATAGGAATACAAGGCATCCGGCTCCACAAATTCGACGCCACCGGCTCCGGTTGACCTCAAGGCCATATGCAGGATGAGATCCGAACTACCACTCGAGCTGTTGTGAACCTGCCCAGCCAATACATTGGTCCCAACAATAAGATTTTCTTTGGAAATCGTGAGCAAATCAGGACCAAACGCCCCTCCATTATCAGTGCTCGCCCCATGACTTCCAGAAGTAGTGGCATCATAGGNANTGACATCACCTGGACTCCCAAGATTCCCTCTNGCCACTTCATAGCCATTCAAATAAGCGATAAAGCCATCATCATAATCGACCTCAAGTTGCAGAGTGGTAATCGCAGCGAGCTCGGCCGCAGTGAGCTCGAAAGTTGTCCGCATATACAAGCCTGTCTGGTTATTGCGCATGCTCGAAAGATNGGTGCCCAAGGCATAGGGGTTGGACCCGCTTGTTTCATATCCCACCGGGCCATCGCCCGTTGGCCAGGCCAGAACATCAAAATCGAGCGCGCCCCATGGAACAAATAGTGTCGATTGACTCGAAACAAACGCCGGATCGAAAATCCCTCCCGATGGAGAAATTACTCCTGGAAACCATTTGCAGNTATCACCNGAATTGACATACGCCGTCGAGGGGGTCGAGAGTGTGGNCTTGGCTTTGAGATCGTCTGAATCGATCGACTCATTGTGAATTTCAATCGCGAGAACATTATCGCCTTCGGTGAGATACTGATTCGCAACGCCAATCGAAAAAGTGGAACCCGTTCCATTGGCGGTATTTGAGTTATAGGAGATCTGACTCGCGTAATGGGGAGANCCCGGGGCAGCGGCATCTGCCCNGGCAATTTCCTTACCGTTCAAGTAAGCGATGAAGGAATCATCGTAGTCCATCAACAAGCTAAGAGTTTGACCCGATGAGGCCTGGCCCGCCGAGAGATTAAAGGACTGCCTCAGATAAAGAGTCGGAGTTCGATCGCGAACCGATGCCGAAACATCCGTCGCGATGTCACCATATCCAAAACCAATCGGAGTCNTTCCATCGTTCCAAAAAGTCGTGTCGAAATCATTCTCCCACCACTGCACTCCGCTATTGAGTTGAGCGACGCCCTCTGAATTCCGATGAAACACGCGGTCATTCGAAATTGCGCTCAACTCAGTAATAATGACCTGAGCGCTCAGCGCTCCAATCATTGAGAAGATTAAGAGGAGGTATCGGGTAGAACGAATCATGGCGTTATCTGGCAGACAAAGAATTCCCAATGAGTCTTCCTAACGAATTTCTGCAGAAAGAAAGACNAGGGACTAAATGTTTAGACATCTAAAAGATGCCTTCAAAAACACACCAAGGACACTTCAATTATCTAATTTGTTGTGTGAGTTCACTCGAGTGACCGGACGACCTAACTCANTCAAGAATCCNTNAAGGATGCTCTCGGCGGCGCCTGTGTCAAACTCCNATTGGCTGACACCAGCTTCTGGGCATAAAAAGAGCCCTCTTGCTTCGTGAGAAGCAAGAGGGCTTATACCTGGCGACGACCTACTCTCACAGGACCTATCGTCCCACTACCATCGGCGCTAAAGAGTTTCACTTCCGGGTTCGGAATGGGACCGGGTGGTTCCTCTCTGCTGTGGCCACCAGAAGACAGTATTCGCTTTAAACTCAAATAATGTCTTCTAGGTGCCTAAAAGTTTCTGGCATTTCTGCCGGGTGCCATTCTCTGACATCCATGTGAAGTGGTTTCTTTGAACTCCGGTCGTTATTAATGAACGACCTTTGTCATGACTGTTGTTTCGTTATTTACGAAACTTCGACCTGCTATCTGCGCAGTCCAATAAGACTCTTCATTAAAAAAGAGTTAAGGAATTAAGTCGATCGGATGATTAGTACTGGTGAGCTACATGTATTACTACACTTATACCCCCAGCCTATCGACGTGGTGGTCTTCCACGATCCTTCAGGGAAAATTAATCTCAGGAGTGGCTTGGCGCTTAGATGCTTTCAGCGCTTATCCGTTCCGCACTTAGCTACCCAGCAATGCCCTTGACAGAACAACTGGAACACCAGAGGTGCGTCANNNNCGGTCCTCTCGTACTA
>NHEN01000142.1:32407-33155 GCA_002172625.1 Verrucomicrobiaceae bacterium TMED86
TGAACCCNTCAATTNTCCTACGCCCACAGAGGATAGAGGACCGAACTGTCTCGCGACGTTCTGAACCCAGCTCGCGTGCCGCTTTAACCGGCGAACAGCCGGACCCTTGGGACCTTCTCCAGCCCCAGGATGCGACGAGCCGACATCGAGGTGCCAAACCGCGCCGTCGATATGAACTCTTGGGCGCGATCAGCCTGTTATCCCTAAGGTACCTTTTATCCGTTGAGCGACGGCAATTCCACATTCAACCGCCGGATCACTAAGGCCTACTTTCGTATCTGCTCGACTTGTAGGTCTCACAGTTAGGCGGGCTTGTGCCTTTACACTCGACACGCAGTTGCCAACTGCGCTGAGCCCACCTTCGCGCTCCTCCGTTACTCTTTAGGAGGATACCGCCCCAGTAAAACTGACCGGCTGCCAGGGTCCCCCGGCCGGATAACGGCTCGGGGTTAGATCATCCAATACCAAAGGGTGGTATCTCACTGGCGGCTCCACGACGCCCTAAAACGCCGCTTCAAAGCCTCCCACTTATGCTGAGCATTGAAATCAAATAAACAGTAACAGCTTACAGTTAAGGTCTATAGGGTCTTTCCGTCCTTCTGCAGGTAACCGGCATCTTCACCGGTGTTACAATTTCACTGAGCTCCTGGTTGAGACAGCGCCCATCTCGTTGCACGATTCGTGCAGGTCGGAACTTACCCGACAAGGAATTTCGCTACCTTAGGACCGTTATAGTTACGGCCGACAT
>NHEN01000143.1 GCA_002172625.1 Verrucomicrobiaceae bacterium TMED86
TCGCCACATCCAAAAGCGAGAATAGCGATAGCAATAAGGTATATAGATTTCATCCCAAAACCCTAACACCGCACAACTAACCGACCAATTACAAAATTCACCGAAGATTATAACGGGAACAGTGGCTCAGGATTCGGAATCTGTGAACTGGCGGGTTATGGTTGGGGGTACGATATTAGGTGCTTATATGAGGGTGACTACAGATAATTCTTGTCCTTATTTGATATTTGTTAGATAAATAAAATATGAAAAAAATAATACTAACATTATTATCCCTCAGCCTAATTCACTGTTCATTGAACGCGGAGGAAGAAAAATCTTATCTCAGAACGAAAGATGAAATCTCCACTAAAATAAAAAAATACTATGAGGAGATGTCTAAAGAGAATATCAAGTTTGCAGAGAACTTTTTCTCAGAGGATGTGAAAGTTTCTATTAATGACTTGAATGTTAAAGGTAAGAAAAATTACATTGCTCGACTGAATACAATTCATAAAAAACTGTTCAAAGATATGAAGGTTGAGAAATTACATGTTCACACAAACTATTTTTCTTCAGAAGCGCTTACTTCGGAAGGTAAAACAGTTGGTGAAATTAGTCCCGATGAAGATGTTGTTTGGACAAATGCATGGGGAACAATCACTGGAGTAGGTAGAGCCACCAATAAAAAGATATCGTTCAGAATGCATATGGATTTCAGAACCTCTAAAGGGAAAGTCATAGAAATGTTGGCCTTTTATGATCCAACTCAAATGAATGAAGAAATTAAAGCCCTCGAAGCATCCAAGTAATTAAATCAAATGCCACACATACTTATACAACACGAGGTTGAGGACTTTGCCACATGGAAGGAGGCATATGATTCTCGTACCGACGTCCACGACGCCGCGGGATTCAAGGAGCTACAAATACTTCAAGGATTGGATAACCCTAATAACATCGTAATTCTTTTCTTTAATCCGAATATTGAAAGGGCTAGAGGATACTTGAATTCTGATGATTTGAAGCAAGCCATGGAAGGCGCTGGCGTTATTGGAGCACCTCAGATTATTGAGCTTCAATAGATCAACCCCCGAACAACTGACCATGAATCATGGGTGCTGGACAAGAAACGAGGAACGGCTAATCAAACAAAAGACTCCAAATTAAAAGGGGGAAATACCAGAAGAGCCATTTAAGAACAGCTATAAGGATCCTAAGGGGTGCTACAACAAAGATGAATAGGATCATTTTCCAGCAAGGAAGACTTTTAAATCCTTTCCTATCAACTTCATCTATTAAGGGTTCGAATACCATTTTCAAAACAATGACCAAACAAAAACCCCACAGCAATAAGAAACAGTTATAGGGAATCTTAGAACTTCACAATCCCCGAACAAGGGACCATGGATTAGGGGTTACGACTTTGAAGTCATTAATTAAATCAATTTAAATAATATAAATTATCGATTTTTAAAATTACTTAAATTAATGACATGTTAGTATTTTAAAATGAAGAATATCTTAGGAATACTAATTCTTGTGTTGATATTGCTGCCATTCACCTTGGCAATTATTGAAACTATTATGGGAATAGATTTGATGGGAGGCTTTGGATGGTTAGGGGATGAAATTGGATTCGTATTTATAATGGTTTTATGGACTTACATTACGGGATATCTGGCATGGAATTGGAATAAAAAAGCTTTTGAATTTGAAACTGAAAACCCACTTAAAAAATCAAGGAACTTAGGATTCTTTGTTACTTTGGGAGTAGGTTATTCTTTAGTGTGCATTGCTTTCCCTGTTTGGATAAGTCAGGGTCCTTTTCAGACTGATGAATTTGAACAATTTTTAGTTTTCGTTTTGCTAGCGTTTGTTGTTTTAGGCATTTCAATTTATCTAAATAATTATGCCAAGAAGAAGTGTGCCAAGCAGATAACAAAGCGCATGGTCTTTCTGAGAAGAATGGCATTAATTCATATCTGGCCATTAGGAATAATATTGATTCTTGCGCTATTATTTATATTATGGGCAAGGATCTCAGGCGCGTTTCTATGATCAGGAATAAGGATACGGGGTTCATGGTTTCTCACTAATCAACTTTACAGACCTACCGCCCCAAGTATCACCCCAGCCCTTCGCTTCAGGTTTGCGGTAGATGGTTGGGGTCGCTCTCCAGAATCGATCGCGCTTTCAACTGAGGTCAAGCAGCGGATCAGCATAGTTAAAGATTGAAATTCGGAAAAGCTAATGAGCTTGTGCAGCGTAAATCTTGTATCCCTATTTCTGATCGTAGCGGAACAACTCTATAATTTATTTAGTAGTCGTTTCTTCTTAAAATCCATTAGATTTGAATTTTTCCGTATTCAATTTCTCGCTTTTGCCATTTCTAAATAGTATAAATAAATTGTTCATCTGTGTAACGTTTTCATGCACTACGACCCACCTTCGACACCATGGCGCCCTATCGGCGGTGTCCCTCAAAGCTAGAGAATCAGGATCAAATGCCCCCTGCACCCCCGCCTCCCCCAGCTTAGAAAAGGCTGGAAAAACGTTGTTGAAAAAGCGAATTCCTAGCAGTGACATCATAAAAAGCTGTATGAACCGGCAAGACCTAAAGATCAGGGAGTGGCTCGATAGAAACCTATTTGCTCAAGTTCGCGTTTGTGCTCGAAGAAAAATGCACCTGTATCTGGATCTGCGGTGGCACTACCTATACAATTCCATTTTTTAAGATCGGCACTAAAAAAAATGCGATAAGGAAGAGCCGGAGTGCCGAGAAACTGAACGCTATTAAAACCTACACTTGAAAGATCATATTGCAATTCTACCGCTTGAGCGGAGGGAAGTAGACTTGTAGCTTGCACTGATGTGAATTGGTTAGGAAAATTGGCAGGATCATAAAAGAAATTGGCATCTACCTCGATCCGGTTTACCACGATACCCTCAGGGATATAGAGTTCGACATAGTTGTCTCCGTCTCCGAGATCATCAAACCCAAGGGGTGCATGCCGGTTCCCATCACAGTCTATCAGCTGAATAGCATTTAATTCGGCTTCACCAAGATCTCCACCACGAGGCCCTGTGACACCGCCATTCCAAACGAGTTGGAGTGCTCTTGGCGAAGATCCCGCAGGGCCACCTACTTGGTTGAACAGGTAAGCATTGATGAGAGCTGGCCCAGTAGACGATCCTACAGTGACAGTGGGTGATACTAAACCTGTGAGAGAGTTCCCGTTGATATCTTCAACCGCCCCAATAATTTCCACTCTGTCTGGAAGGTCATTAGGGTCAGCAATGGGACCAGCCAGAAGAATGGTGTGCAATTCATTAGATTCTGTGGCGGGTTCCAGAGTTGCACAGTTTGGTGTCGAGTGAACGCCATTCTTGCTGATCACTCTAAATGCCTCTGGGCTTAGACTTGATGCCTTAACTTGCACNGACAACACCANTGGCATTCCGTCGTCGCCAAAGTTTTGGGGACAGCCTGTGACGATGCTTAGCAAGAATGGAGGGACATNAAGAGCTCCNAGATAGGCTGACTGAATACTCGGNTCGCNCGAAGCTTNGTTAGAACTNNTNGTAAAAAGAAGCAGAATGGAAAGAAGGGAAGAACACGTTTTCATTCGCGCAGATTTAACCCAAGGACTCAAAGAATGTTGNAGNGTTTCTCGACTTTCCTTACCGTGGAGGTCCANTAAAGGCTTCGTGACGAGATGCGGCATGAGAGTTAGCGATGCGTCCCGCTTGCGTGCATTTTTAGGGCGAACGTCCGAGTCATGCCGCNCGCTACTGGGGGCGCCCCTCTGATTCTGGTTCAGCTTTCTCTTTCCCCTCAGACTTCGTCTCCGAGGCGGTAGCGGGTTGGTCAGCGCCGCCTTNTTCTGCTGACTGGTTATCTGTTACAGGAAGCCGTCGAGGAAATACTATTTGTGCCCAGATGGGCTTGTGGTCAGACAAAGGCTGCTCTAGTTCGATTATGCCTCCGTCTGTTGCCCGGGCGCCAGACAGGTTTTTGTACAAAATGTGATCGATCACCCCGAGATTCTTTTCGGGATTCTGGGCGTTGTAGGTAAACTCCTTGGAGACATCAATCTTCAGATCGTTCCACGTTGGTCGAAACCCTGCCCCCTCGATCGTTTTCATGGCCGCGTCGCCAATGTTGTTGTTGAAATCGCCGACGACAATCACCCTCTCGGTGGCCTCCTCAGGCAGAACCTTGGTTGCAAGGCTATGCGCATGACCATCATTTGCGCCCGACTTGCAGATGTGCAACGAGTAAAATGCAAATGAAACCCCAGCAATCTCAGTTGTCGCTTTGACTCCCGATGCGGGATTCCAACCTCGGCCCGTGAGCTTGTGCTCTTCAGTAACTTCCAACGGTGTCCTGCTGAGAATCGATTTGTATTTATCCTTATGATTTGCAGATGAAATCCTGCCGACGTAGCTGTGTTTCATTCCCAGAACTTTGCCCACGCGAGCGGTCCAGTCGCCATCTGGAACTTCATTGAACCCAATGATGTCCAAGCTGAATGATCTGAATATCTCCCCAACTTGTTCGGGGGTTGTGCTTCTGCCAAACTCAACGTTGTAAGCAGCAACACGAACCGTAATGGGTTTGTCAGGCTCTGGGGCGGCAAGGCAGAGTGTCGCTCCGCACAAATACGCAACAACAAGGGACAATAATTTGACGGATTTCATTCTAAGTTCCTTCGATTCGATAGCTTCCTTGTTCAGGCTGCACCTCTGGAGCAAGGCTTGGCTGCGTCGTGTTTTACTCTACAGCTTCTAGTCTTTTAAACTAATCTTTTTTCGATCACCTTGCTGCCTGTGTTTGCGGTTGATGCAGTGCAACTCCAGGTCAGCGGACATTTCAGTGAGCTTCATATCGACCCAGCCATGCGCATGGCCTTTGCCGAAATAGTAGCTGACTGCCGGTTGGTTAATGAGATGGAGATGGGCCCGTCGATCGTACTGCCACTCATGGGTGTGACCATAGAAATAAGCCCTGGCATGCTTTCGTTCGGCAAGGAGTTTCAATAGAGATGCCCCATCACGCATGCCTTTGATGGGACGCACTCCACGGTTGGGATACGGGTTGAAGTGACCAAAGATGAGGGCTGGCTTGTCCACACGTTCGTCGAGTTTTTCAGCGAGCCATTTCAACTGACCCTCTCCCAGGACACCCTTTCTTCCTGAATCCAACAGGACGAGGTTCGCGTGCGGCAGTTCAATTATGCCCGCTTGAACGCGCATGAGTTCTTGCTTCAGGAAGGGGAGCAATTTCCACAGGTTGTTACGATTGTCGTGATTGCCGATCGTCACATGAACAGTGATGCCCGCCGCGCGGATCGGCTCCACAAGCCTGAGAAACTCTTTGTACTCGGCTTCTTTACCATTACTGAGAGCGCAGTCGCCGTTGACGATCAGGTGGGCCGGCCGAGGATTGAGTGCGATGACGCTCTTGGCCGCCTCTGCAAGGCATTTTGCTATATGCACGCTTTCATGCTCGCCCTCCTTGACGGGCGAACCGGGCCACTTCGTCCCTGGGTAGACACGATCAGGATCGGCACTGATGTGTGTATCCGCGAGCAAAGCAACTCGGTTCTGGTCCAACCCAGCACGTTCGCTATCCGCGGCGGCGACTAACGCACGAGAGTTCAACATCACCGTGCCACCAAGAGCGATCGAGCCCTTGATGAATCGACGGCGAGTGATCGGAGGAAGAATGATTGGCATGTTGAAGCCCCCTTATGGTCTGCAGCCTATGGTGTGCTAATGTTCATATTCTGCTGGTCGGTCGAAGAGTAGGACAAGATGGCGCATTCGATTTCTAGGCAGAACGTCCAAGGTCTGGCACCGCTTACCGGGGCCGCACCTTCGACAGCAATTTAAAGGTTGTAATTACGGAAGTCATTCAAAATCCCGGCGGGTAGGCGGTTGTCCGGCACCGTCTTGTTTGGCTGGATTGGATTCACGTGTTTAGGGTTTTTCCCGTTCCAATTCGATCAGCACTTGTCCGAAACCGTCCTTGGCTTCAGCTCTCATTTCCGTGGGGCGCTTTTTCTTACCCAAACAGAGTTTGAGTTGGTCTCCGTCCAGAACATAGATTCCCTTCATGGTATCATCCGGTTTCTTCGAGCCGACGGGAGTCATGTCAAAAGTGGCTGTGGGTTTGGATGATGGATCCAGCTTAAAAGTGTAGCCGGGTCCAGGTTCCGCGGGAGTGATGATCAGCTGGTTGCCTTTGAATTCGTATCTCATTACGGCGATTACCGCATCCGGTCCGGGGTTGCCGGCCGCCCTCATCGCGAGAACTTTCCATTTTCCTTGGATTGCTACCTGATCCCTTTTGAGCGGATCGTCTTGGTCAGGCACTGAGGCAGTGACTTTTTCCTCTGCAGGTGTGGGCGGGCTCGCTGGCTTTTCAGCCGCGAGTCCCTGGCCGGCCCATGCCATACAGATGATGCAGAGTGTTCCGAGTGCGCCTTTGATTTTGATGGTGTGTTTCATTGTGCTGCTTTTGTTTTGTGAGCCATGGTGATTCTTTTTAATGACGCTCAAGAATGGCGAAACGCCAAATTATTCCAAATCGAAACTCCCGATAGCAACATCACTTCAATCAATAACTGAATTCGCATACCATAGCGTGCGAGGCCCATCGTCATGATTAGTTTCTAAGCCGGACGCCCATGTTCAGCGGCGCCGAATGCGCAGCGGCGGATTGCGCAACAATGGCGAAGCCATGCGCAAGCTACCGCGAAGTGTTCGGTGTCCGACTGGAACGCCTTGTTAGCGTTTTTCAACTGTAACTCCAAATTGCCGACAAATGAACCCGACGAGCCAAGTGGCTATGAAGGCTAGCGGTGTACCGTACAGAATGACTACCACATAAAACATTGAGGCACCACCGCCCTCGTACGGGCGAATGCAATCTGTGTAATACGCCATAGCATAAAACGTGATGGCTACGAGCGATGCCCCAATTGCTTTGATTGGATTTTCGCCGAATACTGCGATTAACCCAAGAATAAGCGGTATTGCTGGGAACCACAGATGCTTTACCGCATCAAGCAAGCTGTTTCCATAGCACGTGAGATCATTGAATAGCTGCACAGCTATTGCTAAAGCAATGGCTGACCATCCTATGACTAATGCATGCTTCCGTGTCATTTCTTTGTGACGCTAACAGTATTTATTAGTATGACGGTCGAGGGCAAATCCCTCTCTTTTTCCGTCTTCGCTAGCCACATTGGCGAGGAGCTGTTTGTTTTTCTAGCAGGCTTTTCAGACTTTTTTATTTGGCTGCCTTGATTTCTTGTAGGCTATAATAAACCGAAATCTGTGCTTCATTGCAAAGCGCACCAGAGGTATTAGGAACTGCATCTAATTTCAGATCTTCACCGACATCACTATGATCCGACACCTCTGCCTTTCTATCCTCCTCACAGGAGCTGCCTTTGCCGAACTGACTCCCTATTCCCTCTTCAAGAGGCAGCACCCGAAGCATCCTGCTCATCAACTCGATCTTGAGGGGAAAAAGGCCTTCGCCGCCCACCGCGCAATTTCCAACAAGGAATTCCTCGCCAAGCTCGATCAAAAGCAAATGAGGGCGCTTGTCTCCTATCGCGACGTCCTCGCCGCTAATCTCCTCGCGGCACACCATCCCAAGTTCCCTCCCCCGCAAGGATACACCGGCGAGAATCACAAAGGCTGGACCATTTTCGTGCATGAGGATCTTAAAAAGAATCATCCTGAGGAGACAAAACTCGCCCTTCATCTTCTCGGCAACCAACTCCAGGACATCATCGACCGTGTCCCCGCACCTGCTGTCGACTACATGAAAAAAGTCCCCCATTGGTTCTCACCCTCCAAAAACGGAAACAGCAGTGCCTGTCATCACCCGAGCTCGGGCTGGCTCAAGGCCAACGGCTTCCCGGTTCAGTTTTCCAAGACCATCGAGTATACCAACATCCCGCAATTCAAGCAGGACACGATGCGCATGCCCAACCTCGCTCTCCACGAGCTCTCCCACGCCTATCACAACCACATTCTCGGCGACGACCATCAGGAGATTTTCCTCGCCTACCGTCGCGCCAAGAAATCGGGAACCTACATCGACGTCCCGCGTCGCACCGGCGTTCCCAGGCAGCCGCTTAAAACCTACCATGGTCCGGCCTACGCCATGAACAACCAGATGGAGTATTTTGCGGAAACCACCGAGGCCTACTTCGGCGAAAACGACATCACACCCTACGACTGTGCCGCCCTCATCGAACACGACCCCAAAATCATCCCCATCCTCGAGGATGTTTGGGGAGTCACCAAATCCAAGAACATCCTACTCGCCTCCAACCGCATTCTCTTTCTTGGCGATTCCATCACCGCTGGCCGACATTTCATCCACGATCTGCAAGCCGCCCTACACCTCAAAGGTCATGCTCCCGAAGTCATTGCGGCCGGCCTTTCCTCCGAAACCCTCTGCGGACTCTCCGAATCAAAACATCCTTTTCCCAGACCCAACCTGCAGGAGCGCCTTGATCGCGCCCTCGCTAAAGCAAAACCGGACCTCATCTTCGCTTGCTACGGGATGAACGACGGTATCTACCATCCCTTCTCTGAAGAGCGCTTTGCGGCCTATCAGAAAGGCGTCAACACCCTGATCGCCAAAGCAGACAAAGCCGGTTGCAAACTCATCCTCCTCACGCCTCCGCCCTTCGATCCCCTCGCTCCGGGCGCCCGGAAAGCTCTTGTCTCTTCGGATGCTTCTTCGTTTTCATGGACGTCCATCTACGAACACTATGACCGCGATGTCCTCACCCCTTATGCCGCCTGGATTGTCAAACAATCCCACCGGGTCGAAGCAGTTGTCGATCTCCACACTGCCATCAACAATTTCCAGCAAGCCCAGCGTCAGAAGAATCCCGGATTCTCTCTCTCCAGCGACGGCATTCACCCTAACAAAACCGGGCATCGCGCAATGGCCAAAGCGATCCACCAAAGCCTATTCGATAAACCTCTCCCCGAACTCCCCGAAGACCTCGTCGACTTCTACCGCAGACGCCAAAGCGTTCTCTCCCAATCCTGGATGTCCCACATCGGCCACAAGCGCCCCGGCGCCAAAGCCGGTCTCCCCCTCCCGGAAGCGCAGGCCAGAGCGGCGCAGGTGCTGAGATAATTACTTCGGAAGCCCCGTCGGCGGCCTGGAAATCCATGAGCTTTCGCGGCTAAAAGCTCTATTCCACTTCCCCGGCGTGCTTGGTTCTACCCGAAACCGGATTAACCCTCGCAACCACCTTTCCGGGAAGGGCGACCTCGTATTCGCCCAGCTTGGGATCGGGTCTGGGAAAATCAGTGCTCACAAACTGAGCTCCGCTGGCCAAAGCCTTGTCCCGGCGTTTCCCATCGTTAGCCCGCGCTTCCTTCGTGTCGGTATCAGCACGAGTCCTTACCATGAATCCTTTACTCACGAGCGTTCGAATCTCATCGTAAGATCTCACCGGATCATTCCGCTTCATCCACGCGGCCGCCGGGTGCTCCCTGGCCACACTGGCGAACAAGAGTCTCTTTTCGAGAGTAGGATTCCCCTCCAAATAAATCTCCCGATGCTTCCCTTCGTTATCGAGGCAAAACATCACCTTCCCCCGAAGCGAATCCAATCCCGGCCATCCCTTTTTCAAAACCGCTTCTCTCAGGGATGCCGAATCACCCCGCACTAAATCGGGCGTGATCAATTTCTCCTTCCGGAACACTTTCAGGATTTCCTGTTCCACCGCTTCCATCTGCTTACGGTCAAAAGGAATCGGCTTTGGCGCAAGCGGCATCTCCGCACGATCCTTCAATTCGATCAGGATCATGATCGGGACATGACGGGGATTCTTCGCCGACCATTTCTCTACCGCCTGCAAGGCTCCGGTCAAGGTCGGGTGCACCGTTCCCTCGTCAATCCCCGGCACATGGATCACCTTCATGCCTGGCTTTTTCATCTCCTCGCTCGTCCCAAAACGCCCCCCTTCCGGATCTGCGAAGATGTCCAACTCGAACTGCCGTAGCCCGGCTTCAAGCTGCTGATCCAAGGGCTTCCGTGAATACGCCCAGGCCTCCGCTCCCCGCTTACTAAAAAGTCTGATCAGCTTAAGCTTACCGGCCGAAGGGGCGAGGTGGTAGGAATTATGAGTTCCAATCACCTGGATCTCATTCAGCCGAATCCCCTCCCCGCACAGACCGTTGGTCATCAGGAATAGGAAAGTAAACATTCTCCCCAAGTTCTTGCTCATCCGCGCCATCCTAGATGCCATCCTCCGACAATTCGATCACAAATCATCACGTGACACCTCCATTCCAAGAGCCCTGATCTTGACCGCTCAGATCTGGCTAAGAAGCTCTCTCTGGCGGCGATCGCCCTCCTCACCGAAGGAGGCTGAATCGAAGCGACCTCCCCTGAAGATAAACTCTTCTTCAAGGTACAATCCGCTCATTAACACTCCGCCCACTAATTCCGAAGAGGCCGTATTCGATCTTTCGGATCTGGCTTTGATTAGTCCTCGTCACTCGAGGAAAAAGCCGCCTAAGATCCCCAATCATGAAACGCAGACAGTTTGCCCACATCAGCAGTCTCGCTCTGGGAGGACATCTTCTCGGTCAGGACAAGAGCTCCACGCCAAAGAAGCTCCTCTCTCTCGGACTTGTCACCGACATCCACTACGCTGACAAGCCCCAACGAGGATCTCGCGCTTACCGGGACAGTCTGGCCAAAGCGAAGGAGTTTTCGGCTCTGTTCAAAGAAAAAAAACCGAACGCCATTGTCTCTCTGGGCGATCTCGTCGATGCCGCGCCCACGGTGGATGAGGAGCTTTCCTACCTCAAAAAAATTGTTCCCATCATGAACGAACCCGGCATTCCCTGCCACTATGTTCTGGGAAATCACTGTGTCGACACCCTAACCAAAGAAGAGTTTTTTCAACACGCCAAGACCGCCAGTAAATCAGGACACTATTCCTTTGATCTCAACGGAGTTCATCTCGTCATTCTCGATGCATGCTACACCAAGGACCTGAAACATTACGGCCGGAATAATTCCAAATGGAACGATCCCAACATGCCGCCGGAAGAGATTGCCTGGCTCAAAAAAGACCTCCAAAAGAACAAACTCCCCACTCTCGTTTTCGCCCATCAACGACTCGACCTCCCCCCTGAACACAGCTACGCGATCAAACAATGTCTCGAAATCCGGAAGATCCTCGAACACTCAAAAAATGTCCTCGCCGTTTTCCAGGGCCATAGCCACAAGAACGAGCTCACGGTAATCAACAAGATCCCCTACTGCACGCTCTCTGCGGTCATCGAGGGAAAGGGAGCAGAAAACAACTCCTACTCCATCCTCGAGGTCTTCGACGACCAGACCGCCAGCCTGAACGGCTATCGCAAACAGGCTGACCGCGAGTTCAAGTCCTAGCCCTTCACGTCGTAGCAAAAGACGAGATCCTGGTCCCGCAAGTAAAGCTTACCGTCCAAGACCACAGGGTGGGTCCAGACTTTGCCATTCGTGCCCTTGCGAAGTTCGGTCTCTTTAGGCATTGGGAATCTTCCCTTTTCGCTGAATCCCTTTGGGCTTGCTTCGGCAATGAAGACCGAACCTTCGTCTTCATCGACGCAGTAAAGAAGACCATCCGCGTAGTGGACCGCGCCCTTGCCAATCCCTTTTCCTCTCTCGCTCCAAACTTTCTCGCCAGTTTCAAACTTCTGACAGACCAAGCCTGCGCCATCGGAAAACCCGTAAAGATAGCCATCAAGGAGAACGACTCCACCATGGTGATTTTTCATTTCAGTATTTTGCCAAACATCCTTCGCCTCCGAACCTGAGATATCCACCAGCTTGCACCCAGCACCATATCCGGAAGTCATATAAACTTTCCCGTCATGGTAAATTGGGGTCGGAATCACTGCCGTGCGCCCCTTGGGCCATTTCGAAGTCCAGAGCAGCTTCCCGGTCTTGGCATCGACACCCGCAAGAGTCTTCATGAATAGTTGCACGTATTGCTTCTTCCCATTCACCTCAGCGATGACCACCGAGGAATACTCCGCTCCATCCGTTAACTCTTTACTTCTCCAAATCGTCTTACCCGTTTTCTTATCAAGAGCCACAATCGCGCCATCTTTTCCACCTGGCGTGACAATCAACTGATCTCCGTCAACCAAGGGCGATTCCGAATACCCCCATTTGGACACCTTCCCGCCAAAGTCCTTCACAAATTCCTTACTCCACTCTCGTTTTCCGTTAGCAGCATCGACCGCAGTCAGAGAACCATTCGCACTAATCGCATAGACCACGCCGTCACTCACCGTCGGAGTTCCACGGGGTCCGCTTCCCCATCCCGTATTATAACCATCGGCAGGATCATCACCCAAATCCGAACTCCAGATTTCTTTGCCGTCGGCCACATTGAGGCAAATGATCTTGGCCTTTCCATCGATCGTTCCGGTATAATAAACCTTCCCGTCTACAATCGCGGGCCCGCTATATCCCTTCCCGCAGACTTGCGATTGCCAAAGAAGCTTCGGTCCGCCATCGGGCCACTTTTTCAATAAGCCTTTATCCGGAGAATGGTCCGTCCGAGAGCCCCCCCGGAAACTCGTCCAGGCAGCTTCACCGCCACCGGTATTTCCCTGCTTGGCAACAAATTCCTGATCGACCTTGGACAATCCAGCGAGCGAAAGTTGAACTACCTTGCCATTGGGACGTCTCACGGAAACCTTCCCGTCACTCACACTCACAAAATCTCCCGACAATGTGCGCCCTTGGTTATCGGTCCAGATTCGGGCATCTGCGGACTGA
>NHEN01000144.1 GCA_002172625.1 Verrucomicrobiaceae bacterium TMED86
CGGTTTGAAACCGAGAACGATGTCTTCTCCACTCTACCGCGACACGACTACGAACAAGATCAAGCCTCGTTGGCTTTGCAATGGCGGGCGAGGGGAGACGTGTTGTTGAAATTCAGTTATCGCGGAAGTGAGAATCAACTGGGAACGACGTCGATTAGTCCGTTGTTTATCTCACACAGCGATATCGAAACCAAGACTCACCTGGTGGCTTTTAATGCGGAATATACGGTCAATCCAGATTGGCAGAGCAAGCTAACGTTGGGGTATTATGATGAATCCTATCTTGGCAATTTCGGCTCCAGTGTTTTTGGCACGGACTTTGATCGGCTCACCGTGAATTGGAATCAGCAGATTCAGTTGAATGAACAATTCGAACTTCTTACCGGTCTGGAATACTCCGATAGCAATTTTAAGAATTCATCGGGCCGTCAAACGGATTATCACACTGCGGGTGTTTATCTGCACGGAAACTGGAAGTCGATAGATGGTTTTTTGATTGAAGGTGGAGTGCGATACGATGAGCACAGTGAATTTGATGGTGATACGGCCTGGGATATTGGTGGGATTTATGAATTAGGTGGTTCCGGGACGCGAGTTCGGACACGGGTTTCCCAGGCTTACCGAACTCCCTCGCGTCTGGATTCAGCTCGCTTTGCAGGTGCGTTTTCCACTCAGATTGCTAATCCTGATCTCGAATCAGAAGAAATTCTTGGGTTTGAAATTGGGATTGATCATGACTTTGGCGATCATCAATTAGAGGTAGGTTTTTTTCAGCAAGAGCTGAAAAACGCCATTGCAACCCGCACCATTGCGGCGGGGTCTCCAAGCACGACCCAACGGCAAAATCTCCCGGGAACCTCGCGGGTGAGTGGTGTCGAGTTGGCCTTGAGCGGTGAGCTGATTCGTGAGGAGTTGCGTTATCGGCTCGCTTGGACGGAACAAGGTAAGGAGCAGGTGATTGATGTGCCGGATCGCATGATTAGTTTGGATCTCAGCTACGATGGCGGTGATTGGCTGGTGGGTGCCGGAGTGTCCCATGTGGCCGGGGCGAGTTATGGCGCGGATCCACTCAACTTTATCCCGACCGATGATCGCACGGTAGCGCGTCTCTACGGTGAATATCAGGTGAACGAATACCTGAAGTTACACGCCCGGGTGGAGAACTTGTTCGATGAGGATTATCTCATCTCGGACATTTTCGGCACGCAGTTGGAAGGAGCCGGTCGCGCGGTTTCCGTTGGCGCCACCATCGAGTGGTAGGAGTGTAAGGGGAGGTGATGCGAAAACACCTTCCCTTTTTTCACCCCGCGGTCTCCGGTGTTTGGCGGTCCCAAACGTAACGCCGGAAGAGAACTTTGACCGCAGCCGTCATCGGGACTGCGAGGAGAGCTCCGAGAAATCCTCCGAGGATGAGCGACCAGAAGAGCATGGAGAAAATGACGGTCATGGGATGGAGTCCAACCGAATCTCCGACGATTTTCGGTGCCGTTACAAGCGAGTTGATTTGCTGCACGATAATAAAGATGGCGAGCACTCCTGCGACGTAGCCCCATTGCGGCAGACCGAAGGGTTCAGAGGCTCCGTGGAAGTAAGCAATGATGCAGGCCGGGATCAGGCAGAGGATGTTTCCGATGTATGGGATGATGCCCAAGAAGGCCATGAAGACTCCGATGAGTAATCCGTAAGGAAGTCCGAAGACGGTGAGCGCAATTCCGACGAGAATCCCGTCAATGAAAGCGACGAGGACCTGCCCGCGGAAGAATGAGATCAAGTAGCCATTGATTTCCCGAAGGGTTTTCACGACTTCGTCTTTAAAGTGAGATGCTCTTAATGGAACATAATCGGTCCAACCATCTTTAATGCCCTCGCTCTCCTTGAGAAAGTAGTAGAGGTAGATGGGGATCATGGCGAAGCCAATGATGAGCCCGAAGAATCCTAGAATCTTTCCCGAGCTATTGGAAAGCCAACCGAGCGATTTTTCACCCAAATTGGAGAGCCATTGTCCTCCCTTGGTAACACCAAAGTTTTCCAAAGCGATGAGCTCTTGGGCGTTTGTTTCGCCCGGGAGTTCGATTCTGTTGTTCCAGTTGGAATCGAAGAGATCCGTCAATTGAGAGGAGGGATTTTCCCCATCATCGTTGACGAGTTTTCCCGTGTTGGCGTCGAGTTGCCACTTGGATTTCTGGGGGCCGATGAGTGAACCTCCGTTCTGCAGACGCTTCTGGACCGCTTCGGGATCTTTTTGAAATGAGGTCTGCATGATCCAGCCATAAAAACTGTTTTCTTTCGACTCTTTCAAGGTGTCGACTTTCATCCAGCCCATGGAGCTTCCCGAATCTTTATTGAGGACGTTTTTGATTTGGCCGGAAAGTTTGATTCCGACAATCGAGAAAAGGAGCCCAAAGAATAGGACGAAGGTGGAAAAGACGATNACAATTCCTTTNATGCGGGANAGGCCCTTGCCNTGNAGCCACTGCACNANCGGGTCGAGNAGNTAGGCNACGATTCCTGANACCGCGAGAGGAATGAGAACCGGCTGGAGGTATCCAAGAACGGAACTGGTCAGCCANATGAGGCCGACGAGNAGAGCTCCGATAACAAGAATGGCNAGACCGGTGACGGCTTTCCAGAGGGTCTTCTTTTGGAACTGGTTGGGGAAGGAGGGTTCTTGATCCACGCCGGACAGGTTGCCCCTCATCGGGGATGGCGGGAAGGATAAATTCCTCCGGCTTTTGTCAGCGGGGGAGCTAACCCTTGGCGATGGTGTCAAGAAGACCGTTCACAAAGGTCGCTGATTCGTCGCCCGAGAAGGAGCGGGCCAGATCAATCGCTTCGTTAATCGAGATTGCAGAATCGAGGTCCGGGAGGGATTTTATTTCCCAGGTGGCGAGGCGCAAGATCGCAAGATCGACTTTGGAAAGTCGGGAAATGTCAAAGTTGGTCGAAGCATCGTTGATCAGCTGATCGAGCTCTTGTTGTTTTTCTTCGATGGCGTTGACCTGAGATTCGACTTCCTGTTCCAGGGCCTTCATTTCTTTGAGGAGACGGTGGAGGTGGTCGAGATCACGTTGTTCCGGGAAGTGTTCGGGGAACTGAACCATGTGGGCCCGGTTGTCGTAGTCGTCGAGGCGGACGAAGATTTTTTTAAGGTCGCTCGATTGCTGGGGAGGGAACCCGTCGATGGCAGGGAGCAGCTCCGCGCGTTTCTTTTTGAGGTCGGCGGATTTCAGGAGAAATTTGACAAGGTCGCCTCGCCAGCCGCCGAGATCGGCTTTGGTCAGGCTGAGAAGATTTTTTGAAGTCTCCGCGTGTCGTTCTTCCTCAGTGGAGAGAGTGGCGAATTGCTTGGCCAGTTTCCCAAGTGGGTCAGCGGCATGAATCGCGGCCTGACAATCTGTCAGCATATTGTAGAGCCTTTTGGCTATGGCCGGGCGTCCTTGCATGAGGTGGGCCAGCATTTTGACGCGGGCCTTGTCAAAGGTCAGGCCGGAACGATCATTGATGAGATCCCAAAGATCCGAGCCACCTTGGTCGGTGGGGGAACTTTCACGTGCGTAGAGAAGTTGGACCGCAGCTTCGCGGATTTGCCGGCGACTAGCCATTGCTTGGGTGGAGACGCATGGATTGGTTGGCGCGGCGAACTTCGGTAACGACCTCGATGATGTCGAGTGCACTGCGCGCAGCTTCCCGACCGCGATTTAGCTTGGTGCCGATACAACGGGCGTAAGCCTGCTTTTCGTCCTCGACGAGAAGAACTTCGTGGATGACGGGAGTGGAAAATTCCAGAGCGAGTTGCTGCAAGCCGTTGGTGACCGATTTGGCGACCAGGTCGGCATGTCCGGTCCCCCCCCGAATGATGCAGCCGAGCGCAATGATGCAGTCGGGTTTCTCTTCTTCGAGGAGAGTCTTGGCAATGATGGGGATTTCAAAAGCGCCGGGAACGCGGATGAGATCGACTCGGGGAGCAGTGGAATAGAGTTGAATTTCCTGAACAGCATTCTCGACGAGCGCGTCGGTGAATTCGGCATTAAATTTGGCCGCTACAATGGCGATCCGAATCTTGCTCCCGGTGAGGGTCCGCGGTTTTGGTGGAATGATGGCCGACATGCGGAGGCTGGTATGATCGGGAGAGGGGGATTTGTCAATTAGAGGTGATGTCCCATTCTTGTCCGCTTGGTTTCGAGGTATTTCTCGTTGTGAGGATTCGAGGGAAGTCTTACCGGAACCTGCTCCACGATTTCCAGTCCGTAACCTTCCAAGCCAATGACTTTCTTGGGATTGTTGGTCAAAAGGCGGATTTTCCGCACTCCCAGATCGTAAAGCATTTGGGCTCCCATGCCGTAGTCCCGGAGATCGGAGGCATAGCCCAGTTTTTCGTTGGCTTCGATGGTGTCGAGTCCTTGTTCCTGAAGTTTGTAGGCTTGGATTTTGGCGGCGAGTCCGATGCCACGGCCTTCTTGCCTGAGGTAGAGAAGGACTCCTCCTTCTCTGGAAATATGTTCAAGGGCGGTGTGGAGTTGGCCTCCACAGTCGCATCGCCGGGATCCGAAAACATCGCCGGTGAGGCATTCGGAATGAACTCGGACCGAGATTGGTTTTTCGCGATCGATTTCGCCGCGGACTAGGGCGAGATGTTCGCTGTCGTCGGTGCTTACGCGATAGAGGTGGCAGTTGAAGTCGCCAAAATCGGTGGGCATTTCGATGATTTCCTCACAGGTCACCAACCGCTCCGAACGGCGGCGATATTCGATGAGTTGGGCGATGGTGCAGGATTTGAGCTGGTGTTGCTTTTGGTAGTCACCGAGATCGCCAACCCGTCCCATCGTGCCGTCCTCGTGCATGATTTCGCAAATGACTCCGGCAGGAGGTAGTCCGGCCAGGCGGGCCAGGTCGACTGCCGCTTCGGTGTGCCCGGCGCGGCGGAGGACGCCGGCCTCCATGGCTTGCAGAGGGAAGATGTGTCCCGGTTGTACGAAGTCGCTGGCCTTGGAGTCGTCGGACGCGAGAAGGCGCAAGGTGTGAGCCCGGTCGGCGGCGGAAATGCCGGTGGTGATGCCTTCGCCGGCGTCGATGGAAATGGTGAAGGCCGTTTTGTGGGCCTCGCGGTTCTTTTGCGCCATCGGCGGGAGGTCGAGTTTCTCGGCTTTCTCGGCGAGAATCGGAGCGCAAATCAAGCCCCGGCCATGATTGGCCATGAAGGCAATCATTTCGGGCGTGGCGAGGGAGGCGGCCCCGATAAGGTCGGCTTCATTTTCCCGTCCCGGGTCGTCGGCCACGATGACCATCCTTCCGGCCTTGAGGTCGGTGACGATTTCGTCGATGGGAGAAAATTCCAATGAGCTCATTTCGAGGGACCATGGCAGCACATCAGGAGCTGCGCAAGGGCAGGGCGTCGCCGGGACGGTGAATTAATCGAGGAGATTCGCGAAGGGATCGGGCTCGATGATGCCAAGTTCGACCAGGAAGTGGTCTCCGGCTCGCAAGGTGAGGTTGTAGTTTCGCTCGTCGGAATTGAAATTGAAGAAGGTGTGTCCGGCATTTCGGAATTCCATGACCTCGCATTTATTACGTTTGCGGCGGTAGCGCTTCGCAAATTTCACTGATTGTTCGTAGGGGACGACGCGGTCTGCTTCTCCGTGGAAAATAATGCAGGGAGGGAGTGCTTTTTGAGGAAGGTTTTTTCCCGGGCTGAGGGCCTTGCCAATTTTCGGCGTGCTAAAGAGGCCGTTGCCCACGCCTCGGGGCGAGGTGTCGGTGATGGGGCAGAAGAGGACGAGGGCTGCGGGTTTGGGATTGGGCAGTTCTTCGTTGGTGTGAGGATGAAGCGTCGCACCCAGGATGGCGTTGGCTCCCGCACTTGCTCCGGCTGCCACGATACGTTCGGCATCCAGTCCCAGTTGGTCGGCATGGAGTTTGAAAAACGAGAGGGCCGCCTTGGCGTCCATGATGGCATCTTCGGGTGAGCCGTTGAAGACCGCCTTGTTGCGATACTCCACCGTGATTGCGACCATCCCCCGGGAAGCGAAGTGATGACAGTGCGGGATGAATTGAGTCGCGGCGGAAATATCCCAGAGGCCCCCGTGGAAAAAGACGATGGCCGGACACCGGTCGGTTTCGTAATTGAAATTTGGCGGGAAGAAAAAGTGGGCCAGGAGATCGCCGTGTTCCGTCTGATTGTATATGTAGGTGGTCGCTGCGGAGAGAAGCTCTTTGTTGCGTGCCTCGCCGATCATGGGCGACTTCGGAATGACGTTCATAGGTGTGTGTGGACCGACTTTCTTACTGTCGGGAGAAAAGCTTGTTCAAAAGTGCGCACAATTGTCCATAGTTTCTCCATGAAACGCGTGATTTTAATGATCTTTTGTGCCGTCTGGCTCGTTCCACCGACTGCCCGGGCAAACGACGATGCCAAATTGGTGGTGCATTTGAAGCAGGTTTACAACGCCTGGAGGAACTCCATGATCACTAAAAATCCCAACAACTGGCAGAAATACACCTCTCAGCTGCGGCAGACCAATGTTCGCAATCGCCTGTGGAGTGAGCGGCGTGCTTTTCCGCAAGGTGTTTTCAATGCGCCTGTCTCTCCTCCGAACATTCAGACTTTAAAAGCGCTGCGAGTCCGGGTGAATAAGAATACCGCCAAGTCAGTTTATTACGGCAAAGTGGATTTTGGTGTCGGTGGTCAGCCAACGGATAATGTTTTCGTTGTGTCATACCTTAAGGAGAGAACGGGCTGGAAATACGATGGGGGAGAGTTTGTGAACTTGAATCTTCTCCCCAAAGTTCGGGAGGAAATTGCCAAGGGAGATTACAAATTTGTCGATTCCAAGGACTTCATTCCAGATGGGATTGTCCCCAAACTGCCCATCGCAATTACCGGGATGGCCAAGTATATCGCAAAGGTATACGTTTTCTGTCCAGGACGTGAGGTTCGAGTGACGGGCAACAACGGCATCTCCAGTCATTTGTTTCAAAACACCCAAGGAGCTGAAATTCTTGTCGGGGGAGTGAGAGATGGTCAGAATACCCTGCAATACACCGTCAAAGATATTCCCGGAGGAGACCCCAAAGCGGTGTTGACGATCCGTCTTTATCTCATGTCCGAGGTAGACGGGAAGAAACCGCTGAAACCACTCGAGTATCAGGTTGAGAATGGTGGGAAGCCAAAGGCCAAGGGGACGATGTCCTTTGTTCTGAATCGCGAAATGGCTCAGTATTTAAAAGGGAAGTAGAGTCTGGGAATTATTTTGCGAAAAATAGTAGGAATTACTTGTCAATGCGGTCTGCAGGTCATAAAGCTCCGCCGCACCTTCCCTCGGAAGGGGCATCCAAATACCAAAGGCGCAGATAGCTCAGTTGGTAGAGCAGTTGGCTTTTAACCAATTGGTCCTGGGTTCGAGTCCCAGTCTGCGTACCACTTTCTATTAGGGTCCTAGCGTCTGCTAGGCCCTTTTTTTTGGATTGCCAGCAGCAACTGCCAATACTTCCTCACGACTTTTTCCGTGGTTCGGTATCTGTAATTGCTCATGCAGTGGAAATGCCACCTGTTGAGGACCGCATTAAAAGCCTGCAAATTTGGGTATTTTCGCCACTCATAGCGCATTCCATGGTTGTGAACCAGAATACGCCTACCTCTCTCAGAAAACTGCTCTATGAGCCAATCACTATCAGGCTTCCCAAAAATGGCGAAACTTACCCGCGGAGCGGCCTTTCACGCCCGGCACCTAACGATTTAATCCTTCCCAGTGAACGGAATAATTTTTCTCCGCCTGTCCGTTCAAAAGCTTTGGAATCGCCCAAAAATTCACAGGGAATTCGTTTACACATGAAAACATTAACTAGCTGAAATTGTCCTCGGAGACTTCACCCGAGGTGAATCGTGCGACGGCATCATGCGTGTGAATGCTTTCTTCGTTGCGGACCTCAATCCTGAAGTTGGAGATACGTGAATCCTCTTGCAGTGAGAGAGCGGCGCGGCGGGCGGCGTCTTCCACAAATGCGGGCTGCTCATAAGCCTTCATGGTGACGTGGCGTTCGTCGATTCGTTTCAGCAAGGGGTAAATCGGGGCACTGCCAGCGTGTTGAAGTTTTTCAAAAATCTGTTCTGGTGGCACGATGTCGACGCTAAGCGGCCATTCGATTTTCACGCTAATCCAACTCCGTTGGCTATGAGCGCCGTATTCGCTGATGGCTTTACTGCATGGGCAGAGAGTGGTGACCGGGATGCGTAAGGTGTAGCCGCTACTGCCGCCGTCGTCGCTTTGGGTCCCATGCCATGTGGTGGGGATGCCCAGCCACGCCGGACGTCCAGATTCGGGTGCGGGTCGATTGACGAACCAGGTGAAATGACAGTTCATGGACGCCACTGCTGCTTCCTGTTGTTTTCGGAGTTTTCCGAGGAAGTCCTGCAAGGAGGACGGTCCGAGTGGCTCTTGCCAATGGTGAAGAGATTCAATGAGGCGGCTCATGTGAATGCCACGATTCTCTGATGCCAGTGAGACCGTGAGGTCAAAAAGACCTTCAACTTCCTTTTGAAAATTGGAATCGGTTTGCCATCCCCTGATGGTTACGGGGTAGCTCACTTTGCTGATTCCGACTTGTTCAAGAGGGATGCCTCGCGTGTCTTCCCCGGATTGAGGGTCAGCCTGGGGTGCCGTTGGTGAAGTCTTGCTCATGCTTGTTCTTCGCGGTTAGCGATTCTTGATTGGAGCTGTTTTAAAAATGTTTCGGTATCGATGCTTCCTTCATCACCTTTGGCGCGGCTTCTCACGGCCACCTGATTGCTCTCAATTTCTCGTTTTCCAAGGATCATCATGAGAGGGGTTTTCTCTAATTGAGCTCGGCGAATTTTAGCACCCATCTTGTTGGATGAATCGTCGATGGTGGCACGCAGGCGAAGCGATTTACATCGGGCGAGCAAAGCGTCGGCTGCCTCAACTTGAGCATCTGTGATGGGAATGATACGGATTTGTTCGGGCGCGAGCCAGAGAGGAAAGTCGCCCGCAAAATGCTCAATCAGGAGTCCAATGAATCGCTCCAAGCTCCCGAAGACGGCTCGGTGAATCATGACGGGGCGGTGGGGTTGATTATCGGAGCCGGTAAACTCTAGCGAAAATCGCTCGGGCAGACTGAAGTCGACCTGAATGGTGCCGAGTTGCCAAGAACGTCCGAGGGCGTCAAGGGCCATGAAGTCGAGTTTTGGACCGTAGAAGGCGGCTTCGCCCAGCCCCACAGAGTGCTCGAGTTTGAGTTCATCGACCACTTCTTGAATACACGCTTCAGCCGGAGTCCAGAGAGAGTCTTCGCCAGCGTATTTATCGGAATTTTCAGGGTCACGGAGAGAGACTCGACACTTTGTGCGCAGTCCGAAGAGGGTCATCACTTCTTGAACTAGTCGAAGGCAACTTTTGAATTCATCCTTTAATTGTTCCGGCCTGCAAAAGACATGTCCATCGTCTTGAGTGAAGCCTCGGACACGGACAAGTCCATTGAGTTCACCGCTTTGCTCCATGCGATAGACGGTGCCGTATTCCGCATAGCGCTGGGGTAGGTCGCGGTAGCTCCGCGGTTCGGCGGTGTAGGCCTGAATGTGCATGGGGCAATTCATTGGTTTGAGGAGAAATTCCCGCTCCTCGATCTTGATGGGCTGATACATATCTTCCGCGTAGTAGGGATAGTGACCGGAAGTTTTGAAGAGATCAATGGATCCGATATGGGGGGAGTAAAGCCGGTCATAGCCGTAGTCCTCGAGCTTTTCCGAAAGCATACGTTCGAGTTCTGCACGAATTGTGGCTCCACGTGGGAGCAGGAGGGGCAACCCGCTGCCGATGCTTGCGTCAAGTCGGAAGAGTTTTAGCTCGGCGCCGAGTTTGCGGTGATCTCGCCGAGCGGCTTCTTCTAAAGCGAGAATGTGAGTTTCGAGCTCCTTTTTAGTTGAAAAAGCCGTTCCGTGAATTCGCTGAAGTTGTTCCTGATTTTCGTCACCACGATGGTAGCTTCCAGAAATGGAGAGTAGTTTGAAAACGCCAATCTTTCCGGTGCTCTCGACATGGGTTCCAGCACAAAGGTCGGTGAAATCACCGTTGGTGTAGAAGGTGATTTCGTCTTCTTCTGGGATGTCTCCGAGTCGGCTGAGTTTGAAGATTTGGTCGTTATCAACGAAGTGTTGGCGAGCTTCCTCACGGGTCACGTTTTTTCGGATGAAGGGTTGATCTTCGGCGATGATTTTGGCCATCTCTGCTTCGATCTTTTCGAAATCTTCGCTGGAAAGTCGACATGGGCAATCAATGTCGTAGAAGAAGCCTGTCTCGGTGGGCGGACCTATATCGAATTTTGTTTGAGGGTAGAGTCGTTGGAGAGCGGCTGCTAGGACGTGGGCGGCTGAGTGACGGAGTTCTTCTAATGAAGTCATGGGAGAAGTGAGTGTGAAATAGGAACTAAATCGGTTTGTCGAGAGAGAGTGGCTGAAGAGTGAAGCTGCCGTTTCCCTCGATGATGGCCCAACCTTCCTCCCGGACTTTGATCGGCATGATTCCAGTCTTGTTGATATTGGGCATCAAGTCGTTCTGCGGCGAGGGCGTGAATCCAAGCTGTTCGTGGAGGTCGCACCGAGCTTCGAGATAATAGGTGTCCAAAGTTTGCTGAGGAGAAAGCATGCGATGCTGAAAGTGAGAGTGGGTTCTCATTCATGGGGGTGGTTGAGTCAATCGATAATTGAGAATTGATTCTCAATTTTTTTCTGGCAGCATCACCACGTGCAGCTCAAGACCACTCAGCAGACTTCGATTTTTCGAGTGCTGGACACCCTGAATAGACCCGTGACTCCACAGGAGCTACTCGGGGCTGCCTCGATCGAGTCTCCCGGCCTTGGATTGGCGACAGTCTATCGGGTGCTCAAGAAATTGGTAGAAGCTGATCGGGTCCAAAAGATTGAGCTGGCTGGCGTGCCGCCGCATTACGAGGTGCAGAGTGACAAGCATCACCACTTCTTCGTTTGTGAAGACTGCCAGAGGATTCTGGAGATTACCGGTTGTCCGGGAGGCTTTAAGAAATTTCTCCCAGAAGGTTTTACGATGACTTCCCATGAAGTGATTCTCTACGGAATATGTCGAGATTGCAGCCCCCTAACAGGAAAAGAAAACTAGAAAATGAAGGCAGAAAATTGGAATTTTGAATCTCGGCAAAGTGTGGAACAGGTCGAGGAAGGAAATGAACTTGCCCCCAAGTTCGACGCGTCAGGACTCATTCCATGTATTACCAGGCATGCAGAGAGCCAGGAAATTCTCATGTTTGCATACATGAATGACGAAGCCCTCAAGCTCAGCGTCAATACGATGCTGGCGCACTATTGGTCCCGTTCGAGGCAAAAGCTTTGGAAAAAAGGGGAGACCTCCGGCATGTCTCAAGAGATTCAGCGAATCCTAATTGATGATGATCAGGACTGCATCATTCTCGAAGTGACTCTGAGCCAGCCTGATGTCGGCGGGGAAGAGGCTTCTTGTCACGTTGGTTATCGAAGTTGTTTTTATCGAGAGATCATTCGTTCTGATTCGGGGCCGAAGCTCAATTTCATCGAATCTAAAAAATCCTTCGACCCAGTCGCGGTTTACGGGGATACTCCCAACCCAACGCAACTGTAGGCGTAGAATAAGGATAGGTGCAGCCATATTGGGCTACCCTCAAAACTGAAATTCACCAGACAAAACAAAACCATGAATCGAAAATTCTTAGCACTTTCTTGTGCTGTTCTTTCCCCTTTCGCCACGAGTAGTCTCCATGCTCATGATGTCATTAGAGTCCTCCTCCTTGATGGTCCTCAAAAGGCTCACAAGTATGAGGAAACAACCCCTGTATTGCAGCAGGTACTTGAGAGTGCGGATCTGTTTGAAGTGGAACATTCACGATCTTCAAAGGAGAGTTGTGAGGATGGCAGCTATCAGCCGGATTTCAGCAAGCACGATGTCGTGGTAATGAACGAAGGCTACGCCGCCCCGGATTGGCCTAAAGCAACTCAAAAAGCTTTTGAGAAATTTATGGCCGAGGGAGGGGGGATGGTTGTGATCCATGCGGCAAACAACTCTTGGCCGGAGTGGAAGGAATACAATAAGATGACCGGTTTAGGTGGTTGGGCAGGTCGTGATGAAAAGAGTGGGCCTTACCTTTACCACAATGACAAAGGCGAACTTGTTCGCGATCAGTCCAAAGGGCGAGGTGGAGACCATGGCCCTCAGCATGAGTATGAGCTTGTTGTGCGCGAAAAGGAGCATCCGATCATGAAGGGTCTTCCTCCAACCTTCATGCACGGTCCTGACGAACTCTATGATAAACTGCGCGGACCTGCGGAAAACGTGACGATTTTAGCCTCCGCTTTTTCCAAGAAAACGGGAAAGAAGGGCACCGGCCGCCACGAGCCGGCATTGATGGTCATTAACTACGGGAAAGGAAAGGTATTCCACACCATTCTGGGTCACCATGTGGAACAGATTAAAGAAGGAAGCTTCGTCACCACCTTTCTGCGAGGAACAGAGTGGGTTGCGACTGGTAAAGTGACCATTGCTGTCCCCGGAGATTTTCCGAATCAGAAGTTTAAGTAGATTCGGATTTAAATTCGACTTCACTGAACTCCCTGCTTCGCAGAAACAACACTTTGCGTCCTGGCTTATGTCTGAGAAGCCCATTCCTATCGTTACCCTTTGCGGGTTTTTAGGCTCGGGAAAGACCACCCTGCTTCGCCGCTGGCGACGTGACGAGGCCTTGAAAGATGTCGCAATGATTGTGCACGATCTGAGCGAATTTGGACTCGATGCGGAACTCCTTTCAGACGAAGGGGCAAGTCTGACTCAGGGGCGTCTCGTGGGCAGAGTGGCGGCTCTTCATGGGAGCCATGCTCGAGAGCGACTTGCTCCTTCTGTTGGGGCAGCGCTCGCGGAGATCTCTGAGCTTGATCCAGCTCCGCCAGTTGTCCTTTGTGAGAGCACTGGGGTTGCGCGGCCTTGGCCTTTAATCAAAGCTCTTACACAGGATAAGCGCTTCTTTCTGCGGCATTTCATTGTGACCGTTGATGCGCTCAATCTCCATCGTGACTTTGCTGATGGTCGCGCCCTCACCGGGGAGTCGGCGGCCTCCGGAGATGCCGCTATGCACCGTGCTGCCGAAGTCTTAGTGGAGCAGATTGCCTTCGCCAATGTCATCGTTCTCACCAAAGTTGATACTATTCCAGAGGATACTGCTGCTGCTCAGGTTAAAAGCCTGCAGAAGCTTCAGCCGAATGCGACAATCGGACTCTCAGCTCAGGCGGGAATACTTCTGCCACAGCTTGAGGCAACGGCAGCGCCGAAGGTCTCGCTCTTGGAGGAACGAGCCAAAGAATTTGGACTTACCCAAGAATCCAGTATTGCCGAAAATGTTGAGGCGCTCGTTCTCCGTGATCCTAGACCATTTCATCCGGAAAGATTATACGAGGCCTGTACTCGTAAAATGGGGACCGGCCTTTATCGTACTAAAGGATTCCTTTGGCTCGCGTCTCGATCCGGCCACGTCCTTCTTTGGCAGCAATCGGGCAGTCAGATCGCGCTTGAACTCACAGGGCTTTGGCGCGCAGAAATCGTTCAAGATCCAGAGGGGAAACTTTTACCCGAAGAAATTGAGCACTTGAAGGCACAGCTCGAGTCGAAACATCCCGTCTTCGGCGATCGTCATAACGAGCTCACCTTCATCGGACTCAAGGCGGATCTCGATTCCTTCGCATCTGCTTTGAAGGAGGCTCTCT
>NHEN01000145.1 GCA_002172625.1 Verrucomicrobiaceae bacterium TMED86
CGCGTCGACGAGAGGTAACCCTCTCTCCAACAAATCCACGGTGCAGCTCGAGATCTGCCGCCTGATCTTGGTGGCTACAACCACTGGTTGCCGGCGATCAACATGGACCTGTAAAAGCTCGCAAACCGAGCTATCCTTCATCCATGAGAGCAAATTCGAATCAGATCCCCTGCATTCTGCTGGCTGCGATCCTTGCAGCGGCGCCGCTCTCGTTCGCCGCCGGAATCGACGTGATCAAAAGCGATTCGCTGGTCGAGCTCGGGCCGCTGGGTGGAAGCTCCACAACCTTCTCGTTCGACGCCGACGCTTCAGCCGACCTACTGGTTGTTGCGCTCAGTCACGAGAAGAGTGGCGGGGCCTACTCGGTCACCTACGCCGGTGAGACGCTGGACGGAGCGGTATCCGGCGGGTCCGCCGATATCTGGTATCTGGACCTGGCGGCCGGCAACTACGCGGGTGGGGCGGCCGACTTGGTTATCGACTACTCCGGAGTCGCAACCGTGAATGGCGTCGGCATCGGGGTCGTTTCGGTCAGCGCGGAGGGTCAAGCGGTCGAGCTGCACGCCACCGGCGCCGGTGACGATGGTTCGGACACCGTGAACATCACCACGACCGCGGACGATGCCTTCTTGGTAGCGAGCTTCAATGCGAACGGAGGCGGGGCGATGGCGGTGGGCGCGCCGCTAAGCGGGATCTACGCAAGCGGCAACATCGGCTCGTCCCGGGGCGCGGCGGGCTTTGAGCCCGGGGTCGCGGCGGGAACCCATGCCTATTCCTGCTCGACGAGTAATCCGCGAAAGGCGGTGGCCGCCGCTTTCGTTGCCCGGACCGACGAATACTCCGGCTCGATCGCATTCGTCGATCCCTTCACCTTCGCCCCGGCGTCCGGCACCAAGAGCAACGACGAGAACCAGGGGATCCCCGACCGGCAGGCGGGCAGCACGCTGACTTCAACCTACACGGAGACCGACGATATCGGGCACCCGAGCAATGGCCTGCTCCTCGAAAACGACAACGCGCGGTTCGGGCCGAGTGACGTCCTGCTGGTGCGCACCAAGGCAATTGCTTCGGCGAGCCAGACCGCCGCCGACCTGGACCGCGATTTTGGCGCGATCCTGGCTGGGCGCAAGTGGCAGATCGGGTTCGACGCCTACGCGGCGCGCAACAGTGCGGCGGTGACCGACGAGTGGTTTGCAATCTCGATTGGCGACGTCGCTGTCGGCGCCGGGGAGGCTGGCATCCGTGGGCCGAACCATCCATCGGCTGATTTTGCCATCCTCCTGCGTGGCGACGGCAGATTCACCACCTGGATGGACGGGGCTTTGATCGCCTCCGGGCTCCACTCGTCGACCGACCGCTGGGGGGACGTCTATCATCTGGAGATCATCGTCGATGAGATCGGGCCAACCCCGCAGGTGTCGGTGGTCTACTCGATCGGCGGAGCCACCCTGACCCTCGGGACCTGGCCGGTGACCTGGGACAACCAGACCAGCCGCCTTATCGAGCTCCGCGCCCACCAGGGCGGGCAGGAATCGGAATCCCCGCTGATGGATGTGCGGGTGGACAACCTGACGATCGAGGTCACCCAAGACATCGAGGCCCCGCCGGTCTTGCTCACGCCGATCGCCGGCGGAGAGGCGTGGACCGGCGATCCGATCTCGCTCTCGGTAGCTGCCGCAGGTGCCGGACCGATCACCTACCAGTGGCAGCTCGACGGGGTGGAGATCCCTGGGGCGACCGACGCAAACTACCTGGTCGATGTGGCTACGCTCGCGGATGCCGGCCTCTATGAGGTGGCAATTACCAACGACTTCGGCACGACCACCAGCCAAGCGACGCTCAACGTCTTCTTCCCGACCCCTGAACAGCGCAGCTTCGAACGACCGAATCCGAGCAGTCGCCGGTCAGGCCTCATCATTTCGGAAATCCATTACCACCCCGCCGCCTCAACCGTGGCGGACCAGCTGGAGTTCATCGAGATCTACAACAGCGAACCCTGGCCCATTAACCTAGGCGGCTGGCGCCTGAGCGGCGATGCTGACTTCGTTTTCCCCGACGGGACGACCATCCCGCCGCTAGATTATCTCGTCGTGGCTCGTTCGGTGGCCGATGTCGAATCGACTTACGCCATCACCGGCGTGTTGGGTCCATTCACCGGCAGCCTCCCCAATAGCGGTGGTAGCGTGCGCCTGCGCAAACCCTCCGGTGCGATCGTCTGGGCGACGGACTACGACGACCGGTATCCGTGGCCGATCGCTGCCGACGGCACCGGACATTCCCTTATTCTGGCGCGCCCATCTTACGGTGAGGCGAGTGCCCGCGCCTGGTCGGCCAGCCACCACGTTGGCGGATCGCCCGGCGGTCCGGACCCCATCCCCTCAGGGGCCCTCGATCACCCCGTTATCAATGAGGTGCTGGCAGACTCGGTCGAGCTCCACAACCCGAGCCCGCTCACGGTTGACCTGTCCGGATGCTACCTGAGCAACGCGCGCGACCTATTGACGAAGTTCCAACTCCCGGCCGAAACGCTGATCGGACCGCAAGGCCATCTGGTAGTCGATGAGGCGGCGCTCGGCTTCGCGCCCCGCGCCGGTGGTAGCGTGCTGTTCCTCACCAGCCCGGACGGCCAGCGCCTACTGGACGCCATCTCCCTCCCCACCACAGCAGCTGAAACCGCGCTCGGGCGCTACCCGGATGGCAATCCAAACACTCGCCTCAGACCGCTGGTGACACCCACCCCTGGGGCAGAGAACGCCCCTGAGGCGATCCCGGATGTCGTCATCAACGAAATCTTCTTCCATGCGCCGATGACCCAAGCCGGCGCCGGTGACTGGATCGAGCTCCACAACCGCTCTGGGGGTAGTGTGAGTCTTGCGGGGTGGAGCTTCACCGATGGAATCGATTTCACCTTTGGCGCGGCGGCCACCATTCCCGCTGGAGGCTACCTTGTGGTCGCCGAAGACCGGGTCGAGCTGTTGACCAATCACCCATCGCTCCCCGGAACACTTGTCGAAGGCGAGTTCTCCGGGGCGCTCGCCAACGGCAGCGACCGGATCACACTTTCCAGACCAGATCCCGCTGCCGGGGGGAATCTGATCGAGGTCGATACGCTCGATTACCGGGACCAGACCGCTTACTCGACACTCGCCGACGGCCGCGGCAGCAGCCTCGAGCGCCGTGATCCCGGCGCACCATCCCACCACGAGTCAAACTGGGCCGACAGCGATGAGAGCCGCAAGGCGGAGTGGACGACCGTCGAGGTGACTGGAACGCTGGCGCACGGCAACACCACGGCCGAGGCCAACCCGCCAGCCGATGTGCAATTTTTCCTGCTCGGGGAGGGCGAGGTGCTCGTCGATGCAGTGGAGGTAATCCCGGACGGAGGATCAAACCTCGTCACTAACGGCGGGTTCGAGAGCGGCACGAGTGGGTGGGATTTTGACGGCAGCCACCGCGACAGCCGGGTCGAGCCCGGCGACGCCTTCGCGGACTCGAACGCCTTACGACTTGTAGCGAACCGCCGGGGCGATCCATTGGCCAACCGGGTCCGCGCGAAGCTGGCCGCGAGCATCCCGACGGGGACCGTGGCCACCTTACGCGCCAGAGTTCGCTGGCTGAAAGGCCATCCCGAATTTGATCTGCGCCTCAAAGGCGGCTGGCTGGAGGGCGCACAGACGCTCATGGTCCCGACCGACATCGGCACGCCGGGCGCGTCGAACAGCCGCGCCGAAGCCAACGTTCCGCCTGACCTTAGCGGCGTCGTGCACCGGCCGGTGTTACCGATCGCCGACCTGCCGGTGCGCGTCTTCGCAGCGGTCGCCGACCCCGACGGGGTAGCGGGGGTGACCCTGAACTACCGGGTCGATCCGGCGACAAGTTTCACCTCCGTGCCCATGCATGACGATGGGCTCGGCGGCGACCAACTGGCGGGAGACGGTGTCTTCACCGGGCGCCTCCCAGCCCAGGGCGAGTCGGTTCTCGTCGGGTTCTATGTCGAGGCGGAAGATAGCAATGGGGCGGCCTCAACGTTCCCGCCCGATGCTGCCGCCAACGGATCTGAGTGTCTGGTGCGCTTCGGCGAGCCGCCGCAGCCCGGGCCCTTCGGAACCTACCGGTTCTGGGTTTCCGAGGCGACGCTGGCCGACTGGATCGCCACGCCATTCCTAGCCAACGACCCCTTCCCGGCAACCCTCATCTATGGCGACCAGCGCGTGCTGTATGATGGTGGCGCTTACTACGCAGGGGCGCGGGATTACAACGACTCGCCACTTGGCAAACTCACCGGTTACGATCTCATCATGCCGCCGGGGAAGAAGGTGCTCGGGACGGACAAGTTGACCATCGACCTGCCAATCCGCGATGTCACCAACCAGCGCGAGCAGTTAATGTATCACTTCCTCGACTTGCTCAAGCTCCCCTCCCTGCACCGCCGGGACATCCAGTTGTTCGTCAACGGCCAGCGCCGCGGGAAACTCTACCACGACGCGGAACAGCCGGACAGGGTGGTGGTCGAATCGCATTTCCCCGGCGATGACGGGGATCTCTACAAGCTCAACAACGACCGCGAGGGAACCGACGACTCGAGGAGACTTTCGACCAAGCGCCGCCCGCGGCTGGAAAAGTACGAGGCCGACGGCCAACTGCAGTTCGGCCGATACTTCTGGAACTTCGGCCCACGCGCCCGGGGCGCGAACACCCGCACCGAGATGCAGCCGATCTTCAACCTGATCACGGCTGCCGACTCCGATCTGCCGAGCTATGCCGAGGACCTGGCAGCGATCGTCGACATCGAGAACTGGATGCGCACCTTCGCGATGAACGATCTGGCGTCGTTCTGGGACGGGTTCGGCAACCCGAACTACAAGAACACTTACCTCTACAAACCGGAGACTCGGGGGTGGACATTGTTCAGCTGGGATTTTGATGTCGGCCTTGGCGTGTTCAACGATCCGGCAAACGCCCCCCTGTTCGCCACCAATGTCGATCCCAATGTCAGGCGGATCTACACCGTGCCGGCGTTTGAGCGCGCCTACTGGCGCACCATCGACGAGGCATTGGGCGACTGGTTCAGCGGCGCAGCCGTGACGCCGCGGCTGCAACAACGGTTCGACGCCTACCAGGCCGCCGGGCTGAAGATCACTTCCCCGTTTGTCCCGAGCGGCACCGGGATGTCGATCCCCGCCTGGATCGACGAGCGCCGCATCTTCATCGAGGGCGAGTTCGCCGGAATCGACGATGGCTTTGCCATCACCTCCCCAGAAGACAACAGCAGCACCGCCGTGTCGGAGATCACGATCACCGGAACCGCCCCGGTCGCCGCCGCTACCATCGAAATCAACGGGCGCGAATTGGTGCCCGATTTCTCCTCGCTCACAGGGTGGTCCGCCCGGCTCACCCTACGCCCCGGTGAGAACTCGCTCCTCGTCCGCGCCCTTGACTTGCAAGGCAATGAGGTGGCGAACCAGACGGTCACGGTCGAGTTTACCGGCAGCGCGGACTGGCCGAATCTACGTATCAACGAGTGGATGGCCGACAACGCCAGCACCATCGCCGACCCCGCCGACGGGGATTTCGACGACTGGATCGAACTTCACAACCCGACGGATTCTCCGGTCGACCTCGAGGGCTGGTCGATCACAGACGATCCAACCAATGCTGCCAAGTTCGTCTTTCCAAGCGGCACCAGCATCGCTGCCGACGGCTTCCTCCTGCTATGGGCAGACGACGAGAGCGACCAGGGCAATCCACCCCCCCATCTGAACTTCAGGCTGTCGGCCGGTGGGGAAAGCATCGCGCTTTTCGCCCCGGACGGGACGCAGGTCGATCGCGTCGACTTCGGCGACCAGGCGCAGGATTTCAGCTACGGCATCCCCGATGGTGGGAGTGCGGCGGAGCGTGGCGTCCTGACTAGCCCGTCGCCAGGTGGTCAAAACAGCAGCGCGCCGCCGGCGATAGATCCGGTGGTTTCGCTGAACGGAGAAAGCGTCGACCTGCGCATCCATTCCGCCCCCGGCTTTACCTACACCGTGGAGGCGAGCACGGATCTTGCCACTTGGATCCAGGTCGGAGACCCGGTGACCGCCACCTCGGCATCGCTCACCTTTGAACTCGACCCGTCGGACGGCGAGCGTCTTTTCGTCCGAGTGCGTCGTTCTCCCTAGTATGGTGATGAGCACGGGAAATTTTTTCCAAGCTGCTCATCGGTGATTCCACTGAGCCAAGAGCTTCGAGATTCCTGTGCCCAGAGGGGCTGCGGCTTTAGCCGTATCCCCCACGCACGAAACGAAGCGGCGAGGCGTTCACGGCCACGGCCACGCTCCTTACTGACAGGCTTCGCATTCCTCGCCGTTCATCATCGCTTCGATGCTGCAAGCTTTCACTTCTTCCGGGGTGTACTGCTTTTTCTCAGCCTTGGAGACGGTTGATTTCTCGATGTCGCTACCTTGGCGGGTGCGGAGGTAGTAAGTGGTCTTGAGGCCAGTATGCCAGGCATGGCGGTACATGTGGCTGAGAGACTTCATGTCGGGCTTCGCCAGGAAGAGGTTTACCGATTGGGATTGATCGATCCACTTTTGGCGTCTCGCGGCTGCGTCGATGATCGCTTGGTATCCGACTTCGAAGACAGTTTTGTGCTTAGCCTTGAGGTGCTCGGGGATTCCTTCGATGTCGGCGAGTTCGCCGTTAAAGTATTTGAGCTGGTCGATCATTTCGGAGCTCCAGAGGCCTTCCTTCTTGAGGTCGTTAACGAGGACTGGATTGAGGACAGTGAAGTCGCCACCGAGATTACTCTTCACAAACAAGTTGGTGTAGTTGGGCTCGATACAGGGAGTGGTGCCCATGATGTTTGAGATGGTGGCGGTTGGCGCGATGGCGAGGACGTTGGAGTTGCGCATGCCGTTCTGGGCGATGCTCTCGCGGACGGGACGCCAGTCCATTTTGCCGCCACGGGGAACTTCAACCTTCACTCCCCTCTCGTCTTCGAGGAGGTCGACGGTGTCCTGTGGCAGGATGCCGCGGTCCCACTTGGAGCCTTTGTAGGAATTGTAAGTTCCGCGCTCTCCGGCGAGTTCGCTGCTCGCGCTGTAGGCGTAGTAACTGATCGCTTCCATGAACTCGTCGTTGAATTCAACGGCGGCTTCGGAGGCGAATTGAAGGTTCTTCTTGAAGAGGGCGTTCTGAAGACCCATGACGCCGAGCCCGATGGGACGGTGACGGCTGTTAGCGGTCTTGGCGGCACCGGTGGGGTAGAAATTGATGTCGATGACATTGTCGAGAGCGCGGATGGCCACGGTGACGGTCTCGCGAAGCATCTCGTGATCGAGCATGCCATCCTTGGTGATGTGGGTGTCAAGAACGACGGAGCCTAGGTTACACACAGCGGTCTCTTCGTCGGATGTGTTGAGAGTGATCTCGGTGCAGAGGTTACTGGAGTGAATGACGCCGGCGTGGTCCTGCGGGCTGCGGAGGTTGCAGGGATCCTTGAAGGTGATCCAGGGATGACCAGTTTCGAAGATCATCTTGAGTATGCGCTTCCAGAGATCGATGGCCTCGACCTTGCGGGACCAAATCTTGCCNTCTTCGGCCATCGCNTCGTATTCGGTGTAGCGTTGCTCGAAGGCCTTGCCGTAGAGATCGTGGAGATCGGGNCATTCATTGGAGCGAAGAAGAGTCCACTGCTGGCGGGCTTCCATCCGCTTCATGAANAGGTCGGGAATCCAGTTCGCGGTATTCATGTCGTGCGTGCGGCGACGTTCGTCACCGGTATTCACGCGGAGCTCGAGAAAGTCCTCGATGTCATTGTGCCAGGACTCGAGGTAAGCGCACCCGGAGCCGCGACGCTTGCCACCCTGGTTGACGGCGATGAGCTGGTCATTGTGGAGCTTCAGGAAAGGAATGACGCCCTGGGATTCTCCATTGGTGCCCTGAATGTAGCCTCCGGTGCCTCGGACGGCGGTCCAGGATCCACCGAGTCCCCCGGCCCACTTACTAAGGAAGGCATTCTCAGCAATGCCGCGATGCATGATGGACTCGATGGAGTCATCGACCTTGTAGAGGTAGCAGCTCGAGAGCTGTGAATGGAGGGTGCCGGAATTGAAGAGCGTCGGAGTGGAGGAACAGAAGCGGCGGCCTTTGTAGAGGTTGTAAAGGCGGATGACCCAGTCTTCGGCGTTGGTTTTCTCAGCCTTGAAAAGTCCCATCGCAACGCGCATCCAGAAGAACTGGGGCGTTTCCATGCGGCGTGGCTTATCGCCGGTCTTGTCGACGTTGAGGTAGCGATCGTAGAGGGTCTGGATGCCGAGGAAATCGAAGTCGAGGTCGGCAGAGGGATCGAGGGCATCGGCGAGACGGTCGAGGTCGTATTTCTCGAGAATATCAGGCGAGATGCGTTTGATCTCGATGCCGTGCTTGAGGTAGGCTTTGAAGTTTTCCTTATGAGCCTGCTTGAGAGCCTCGACGCCGTCTTTCTGAATGTTCCAAGGCAGGACCTCCTCGTAAATGTATGAAAGAAGAATGCGGCCGGCGAACTTGGACATGTCGGCATCCTTTTCAAGGAGAGTCTTGGAGTTGAGAATGATGGTCTTCTTGAGGTCGCTGGCGGAGATCTCGGTGCCGATGGAGCGGCGGAGTTCCTTTTCGATATCCTCTTCGGAGACGGAGAGCTTGAGTCCGATCATGGCGAACTGGATGCGCTTCTTGAGCTCGGTGCCATCCCAGAAATCGGACCTGCCATCTTCGGTGGTGACGGTGACAAAAGACTCCTGCGCGGGGTCTTCAGGTTGCGCGGCATTTTCCTCGCGATGGCGGGCACGCTCTTCACGGTAGCGGAAGTAGTGACGTGCAACATCGAAGTGCTCCTGACGCATGAGTTCGTTTTCAACGAGATCCTGAATGTCCTCGATGTGAACGAAAGCCTGGTCGCCAGTGCGCACCTTAGTGGTGACGGCTTGCGCGATCTTGGCAGCGGGTGCGGGGTCGAGTTTGAGAGTGAGGAAAGCGCGGGAGACAGCTTGCTCGATCTTGGTCTCGGACCAGGGGACGACGTTGCCATTGCGACGAATGAGGCGCACGGGCATTTCCTGGGGTTCTTCGTCAATGGAAATTTCGCCGGTGCGTTCGAGAGAGCGCTTGAAGACGAGAGACTTCGCGACGTCGTGTGCGTCGTTCTCGATGAGAGCTTTTTCGATGAGAAGATAGAGGTCGTTTTGGCTAAGTTTCAAGTTGCCGCCGCGCTGGACCTGACGCATGAGAGAAGAGGAAACACGATGTGCGACGGAAGAAACAAAGGAGCGGTTCTTCTCGGAGAAGATGGCGTCTTCGGGCTCGTTGCGGGAGATGAGGAGGTCGGTAAGGGATTCGCCGATGGCATCGGCGACATCGGCGAGCGAGAAGCTTTCCTCCTGACCGCCCCTGGTAACGACGATTTCAGGAACGGGAGAGCGGAGCGAGGTGTCGAGGGTCTCACGCCAAGCGAAGGCGGATGATTTATCGGCAAAGCGGGTGGCAACGGTTTCTTTGAGGGCGAGATCTTCTTCGAGAGTGATTGAGCGGTACATTTGAGTGGGGCTGATGAGTTGTTAGTTGGATGTTGGAGGTCAGCAGTTATGGAGTTTGAATATTAATGGTGCTGACTTCCGGGTTAGTGTTTTTTGCGAGTTCTAGGATTCGCTTCAAGACTGTTGAGTAAGACTTGAAGCCTGAGTGAGATAATTTTGGTTTTGGCAATTATGTGATCATCTTTTTCTAGAGGAGGCTGGTAGAGCTTTTTGAGAGCGGCTTGGAGAATGGTGAGTTGCGCTCGAAGCTCAGCGCAGGATCCCACGGAGATCTTCGAATGACTGAATCTTGCTTACCCCGAAAGCTGATAACCCCCTACTTCCACATACTGATTTTTAAAGATCGTCGTCGGAATAGGCGGCGTCTTCTAGGGCGGAGGCTTTTTGGTATTCGGTTACCTTACCTTCGAAGAAATTCTGCTCCTTCTTGAGGTCGATTGCTTCGGAAAGCCATGGAAAAGGGTTCTCGGTGTTGCCGCCGGCGAGTGGTTCAAGGTGGCAATTGACGAGGCGACGATCGGAGATGTAGTCGATGTATCGCTCGAACTCGACAATGGAGAGTCCGACCGAATCAACAGGGAGACAGTCGCGAATGAATTCTTTCTCAAGACGAACACCTTCGGCCATGGTCTGGCGAAGGTCTTCCTTGAATTCGGGAGTCATGATGTCGGGGTTTTCGACAACAAGAGAATTCAAGAGCTGACGGAAGACATCGATGTGATTGGACTCGTCACGCAGGGTGTAGCGGAACATCTGACCGATGCCGGGGAACTTGTTCTGCCGGGAGAGGGAGAGGATCATTCCGAAGAGGCCATAGAATTGGGTTCCTTCCATCACCTGACCGAACATGAAAATATTCTTGGCGAGAGCCTGCTTGTTTTCGAGGACGGTAAGATCGACGTCACGACGGAGCGAGCGGGAGTTAGAAACGACGAAGTTATTCTTGGCCTTGATGGTAGGAATATCTTCGAACATGGCCTCGCATTCGTGTGGGTTGATACCGAGAGAGGAAATCATGTAGACGAGAGAGTCGGCGTGAATGTTTTCCTCGTGAGCGTGACGTCCAAGAACGAGCTTGAGTTCGGGGGCGGTGACAAGCTCGCGAACGACGTGAAGAATGTTGTCACCCACGATGCCTTCGGCGGCAGAAAAATAGCCGATGCCCATCTTGATGATCCAGCGCTCGACGTCAGAAATCTCCTCGCCTCGCCACTGCTCGACATCCTTTTGCATTTGGACATCTTCGGGCTCCCAATGATTACCCTTCATTGTCTTATAAAGATCGTAGGCCCACTGGTATTTCAGAGGCAAAATGTTGAAAAACATGGTTTCGCGGCCATTGATGACGGATTTGGCGGCGATGGCGGCGTCGGCTTTTTCCTTATCCAGGACAAAAGTGCGATCTCCCAGGGTAATGGTTGTGGTATCGGACATGGAGTATTTTTGGCGTTACAGGCTATGTGCTTAAGAATTGTTAACGGTTCGGTTATCTTTAAGAGTTACGGACCGGTGGCGAGATGGAGACTATTCCCAAGAAGTCGTTTTCGACAAGAGGTAAGTTGCTCATGTGGTATTACCAAATTATTCACAATACAACATGTTGTATGTTGGCCGGTTTCTCAGCACTTCGTGAAAAAAGCCAAAATATGGCGTTTTCTTCGATAAAATCAGGGGTAAACGGGCTCTGAATTGAAACTCTCACAAGCAGGCCAAACCCTCCTGTAGGGCCTCAAAAAAGTTTGAAAGAAAATCACGAATACTTCGGGAAGCTAAATATTCAAAAAAAGGGTGAGCTTCAGGAATACTTGCATAAAAAAAAATGGCGCTTTGCCGAGAAATTGGGGGAATTGGGAATAAAAAAACACCCCATTAAAGCGGAATTTCTCGATGATGATATCTTTCAGCCAAGTAGAATAACTCAGCCGAGAATCACATCACGCTATCACAATGAGCCTGCTGAAAATTGAGCCTTATGAACCCCCTGCTTCCCTCGCTATTCCTCCTTGTTTCCAGCCGTTTCCGACACCCTCGGATACTGGCGTTTCAGAGATGGGGCGGCTGATGCAGCGGCCACTGCAATTGCCGACTCTTCCACAAACGTAAACACGGGCACGCCAATCAACGGGTCACTCTACCGCACAAGCACTCCGGGCAACTTCTCAAACGACGACAATACCCAGAGTCTGGAGATCAATGGGGTCAATCAAATCGTCGAAATCCTTCCTTCATGAGAAACTCAGTTTTCGGTCAAGGCTGCGATATTGAATCGCTTCCAAAACGTGCTCCACACTCAACTCCCCTGCTCCGCCGAGATCGGCAATGGTCCGCGCGACTTTCAAGATTCGATCGTGTGCACGGGCCGAAAAATTGAGTTGCTCCATCGCTTGCTCTAACAGCACGGAACACTCCGAACTGACCTTGCATTCCTGCCGCATCACCTTGGGTCCCATGTCGCTGTTGACGCGCACACCAGGCATGTCGGCAAAGCGTTCTTCCTGCAAGCGGCGACAATTCATGACACGATCCCGCACCGTGGTCGACGAT
Source organism: Verrucomicrobiaceae bacterium TMED86 (assembly GCA_002172625.1). Lineage (GTDB taxonomy): Bacteria > Verrucomicrobiota > Verrucomicrobiia > Verrucomicrobiales > Akkermansiaceae > SW10. The sequence goes on from NHEN01000145.1 coordinate 12,099, forward strand.
TCGCTGACTTCATCGGAGGACAGTTGCTTGTAGTCGATGAGCGGAACCTCGACATGAAGATCGATACGATCTAACAGCGGCCCGGAAATTTTCTGACGATAGTTTTCCACCTGACGTGGACTGCAACGGCATTGCCTAACCGGGTCACCATGAAAACCGCAGGGACATGGATTGAGAGCTGCAACTAATAAGAATTTTGTTTGGAATCGAAGAGTCCCGGCTGCGCGGGAAATGGTCACCTCGCCATCCTCGAGCGGCTGGCGAAGAACTTCGAGAGTGGAACGGCGATACTCAGGAAGTTCATCAAGGAAAAGAACACCATTGTGCGCGAGCGAAATTTCACCGGGGCCTGGATTGGTACCTCCTCCGAGGAGACCCACATCACTGATCGTATGGTGAGGGGATCGGAAAGGACGTTCGGTGACAAGACCTTCGCGGGCATTGAGAAGCCCGGATACTGAATGAATTCGTGTCGTTTCGATCGCCTCCTCCTCCGTCATCTCAGGCATAATCGTGCCCATGCGTTTGGCGAGCATCGACTTGCCGGTTCCTGGCGGACCAACCATCAGCAAATTATGTCCGCCGGCGGCGGCGACTTCGAGCGCGCGCTTCACATGGTGCTGGCCTTTCACTTCATCGAGATCGGCCGAGTGATCTCTTCGCGGAGTGGAAATTCTTGGCGGGCGAGGCTCGGGAGAGAGTGTCTTCTCTCCGGTGACAAAAGCCCAGGCTTCGTGCAAGGAAGTCAACCCGTAGACTTCCAATCCGCTCACCATGGCGGCTTCTCGGGCATTTGCTTTCGGCAGCAGCAAACGACGTCGTCCCGCCGCTTTCGCTCCAAGAGCGATCGAGAGCGCGCCTTTAACCGGTCGCAGCGAGCCGTCTAGTGCTAGCTCTCCAACGATAACGAGATCCTTCGCTTGCGGGAGGTCCTCCTGCTGTTCGCACGCCGTCATCGCCAGAGCGATCGGCAGGTCAAAGGCTGGACCTTCCTTCTTCAAATCCGCCGGAGCGAGATTGATGGTATGCACACCGTATGTGTATGGCAGAGCCGAGGCGCTGAGCGCCGTCGTTACCCTCTCCCCACTCTCGCGAACCGCCGCGTCGGGCAATCCCACGATGACGATGCGACCGGCATTTTGACCGTCGGCCTCGCGGGCACTCACTTCGACCTCCACTTCGACCGACTCCACTCCTCGTAGAGCTGCGCTATAGACCTTTGAAATCATAAAAGGAGATATACTGTTCAATTAAACAGTAGTCACGCTTTTGTTTTGCGGGGTTTGAGTCTCCGGCATTTTTCCGCTAAGGTCGCGCCGTGCTTCAAATCGTCTTCAATGAAATCAGTGCTGCTGAGATTTCCCAACTGGATACTCTCGAGCAACTGGAACTCCTCGATGAATTCAAGGTCACCGAAGACGATCTCGAGCATCTCGATGATGAACGCTTCGGTAAAATCGAGCGTGACGGCAAGACCCTCTACCGTTTTCGCACCCTGGATTGGCGCTTTTATTTCGAAGTCGTCGACGAGCAAGTCGTTGTCCACCGCGTGCTCCACAAAGGCACCTTTTCCGACTTCCTCTTCCGCTCAAAACTCCCCCTCGGTGAGGATGAGGCGCTGGCCGACTCCAAGCACTTCTGGAATCTCATCGACGAAGGCCGCCAGGCGCGGAGATCGTAATGGACAGGGAAGAATCCCCCTAGACGCATCCGGTCGAACTCGGCCTATGGCTTTGATTCGCCAACTCAATCGGCTCTTCATCAAAGTTCGGGGCCTGGAGAGAAATTTGGAGGACATCTCAAAAAAGGCCACCCAAAGGCGGCCTTTTTTAGAGTGGTCGGGGAGACAGGATTCGAACCTGCGACATCTGGTTCCCAAAACCAGCGCTCTACCAAGCTGAGCTACTCCCCGCCGTTGATGAGGGCGGGAAACTGTGTCAGCCGAACAATAAAGGCAAGTCGAAATCTCATCGAATTTCGCATCTTTTTCCTCTGAGCTATCGGTCATAGAATCACGAAATAGACGAAATCCCCGAAAACCAAGAGAATCCAATTCGAGGTGATTCCAAATTTTAGTCGATTTCGCGAGTTTCGTGGTTTGCCTTCAGCAGCAGCACCAAAAATCCTCTCCCTCCTCATATCCTGCTGTTTCGGCTACCGCTCGGACTTTGTCCCGCCCACCGGAAACACCNACGGCGGANAGAAGAATTGCAGATTCCCAGACTTTNCCCAGCTCGGCATNGGAGACNATGGGGCGATCCTGGCAGATNCTCCCAATNCGCTTCGGNCTGACTTCGANGAATCCATAAACTTCCACTCCGCANGAAAGGAGTTCCCGGGCGAGGACTTTGCCNATGGGACCGGCGCCCGCGACAACGACNCCCCTTTCCATGACCTCGGGAAGGTCAGCCAGACGCGCTGCTTTCAGAGCGAGCATTTGCTTGTGGCCAAATCTTGGATCGCTTCGAGTGAGACGATCATTCCGATCATGCCAACGATAAAGTTTTTGCGGGACTCTCCCAAACCGCGCACCCATTGCCAGTAACCGAAGCCAGAGGTCGTAGTCCTCGGCAAAGCCATTTTCCAGATAGCCACCCACTTTCAAAAATAGCTCCTTCGACATCATCACCGTGGGCTGCACCACCGGGCTCTCGACGAAGCGTTCCTTCGCGGGGTCCTCCAGGTTATTGACCCAATCAACATATCGCTGCATCCCATCGCCGAGTGCTCCGACCAATTCGATTTCACAGGTCACGACATCCACCGATTGCAACAACTCAAGCTGCTTTTCGATTCGAGTCGCAGAGCACCGGTCATCCGAATCCATCCGCGCCAACCACTTTCCCCGACTCTCCCTGATCGCTAAATTCAACGCGGGAAGAAGTTGCGGTTCTTCCCCCAAATCCAGGACACGCAACCGCTCATCCTTCTTTGCGAGAAATCCCTCACGCACCTCGGGAAGACAACCATTCAAAACCGCAATGATTTCCAAATTCTGCCAAGTCTGCCCCAGTAAATCATCCAAGGCATTACTTGCCGAGGCCACTCCCGGACCGACTGGAAAAACGACCGAAACCAAATCATTCATCAAGACTCAGCGCACTTAATTCTCCGTCCTCATCTACCAACAAGACCAATGGCCGGCAGCAAACCTCACAGTCGTAATCCATCTGTGTGCCATAGTCTTCGGGAGCCACCTCGGACACCTCGAAGAACTCAAAACAGGTCGGACATTGCACCGTCACTCCGTAAAGATGCCCTCGTTACTGACTCTCGCAAGAACGAAAGCGGTAGCCCACACCCCGCACCGTCTCGATCACGCTTGTCTCGCCACCGATCTTTCTACGGATAGGCCCGACGCAGGCCCGACCGATAATCATCTTCTTCTGGCTAATTTTTTTGGCTTTCATTCCCGCGAGCATCTTTTCGTAGAGCACCACATTTTTTGACCCAGTCCGCAGCAGTGCTGCAGCATTTTTCAGAGGCATCGTCAGGATCACCGCGCAACTGGCGATTCATTTCGTAGTAGCGTGTTTTATAACGAGGGCACTCTGCCCGGGCGAAACGACCCTTGTGTCAAACCAAAGTCAAAGTTTCGTCAAAGCTCTCCTGTATTGCCAATTGCTCCATGCGCGGATAATACAAAGAAGGAGGAATTCAATCCAAGACAAAGCATCCCTCTTACTCTACCATCCGGCAGTTTCCAATGATCCGTGTCCTAATTTTCCTCACCCTGCCGCTCACCGCTGCTGGAAAGATCAGCTACAACCGCGACATCCGTCCCATCCTCTCGGAGAACTGCTTTTTCTGTCACGGCTTCGATAAGGAAAAACGCGAAGCCGGCCTTCGTCTCGACACCTTCCAAGGAGCTACCAGTCGAAAATCCTCGGCCATCGTTCCGGGCAAGCCCGAAGAGAGCGAATTGATCTACCGGATCTTCACCGACGATGAAGATGATCACATGCCGCCCCTCGACTCGGCTTATCGCCTGACGAGAGAGCAAAAGGACACGCTCAAACAATGGATCAAGGAAGGTGCGGAATACGAAGAACATTGGTCCTATCAAAAACTCACCCGCCCCGAAGTCCCAGCTCTCGCCAAACACCCTGTCGATGCCTTCCTTAAACGCACTTGGGACGAGCAAAAAGTCAAGCCCGTCAAAAAAGCCTCCCCGCGCGTTCTTCTTCGTCGACTTTCCTACGACCTTCGCGGACTTCCGCCCGCGCCCGAAGAAGTCGCCTCCTTCGAAAAAGATCCCTCGCCGGAACACTACAAAAAGTTCATCGATAGATGGCTCGCCTCTCTCGAGCACGCCGAGCACCAGGGGCTTCTCTGGCTCGATCTCGTTCGTCACGCCGACTCCAACGGCATGGTTTCCGACGAACCCATCGCCTCAGCGCCTTACCGAAAATACGTCATCGAGGCCTTCCGAGACAACATGCCCTTTGATCAATTCACCCGCGAGCAACTCGCCGGGGATCTTCTTCCCGATCGAAATGATCGCACCCTCACCGCTTCCGCCTACAACCGCATCGTCAATACGAATTGCGAAGCCGGCGTCATTGAAAAAGAAGCTCTCTATGCACTCAAGGGCGAGCACGTCCGCGCCCTTGGCACAGTCTGGATGGGCACCACCACCGGCTGCGCCGAATGCCACGATCACAAATACGATCCTATCTCCGCCAAAGACTATTACTCCCTCGCCGCCTTCTTCGACGACCTCATCGAGGCCGGCGTCTACGAACCCGGAGACCGTCGCGTTCCGCTCCACTACCTTCACGAAAAACCCGCTGACATCACTCGCGAACACCAACTCGCCAGAGAGATCGACGAAATACGGGAGAAGCTTTACTCCGCCGCCATCGACAAAGAAAAATTCGAGACCTGGAAAAAGAAAATCTTCGCCGATGAAAAAGCGGTCGGAGCGGACAAGAAGCCTGTCGACTGGCCCTGGCTCCCCGCAAAACTTGGCGCGGTGCACATTCTTAAAGGAGACTTTGAGCAATTACCCCAAGGCCGAAAAACCTCCGGCCCAAAAGACAAGATCACCCGTCACTACGCCGGCGAAACTCTCGTCTCCAAACCCGAAGGAACCAACAACGCCTTCTTCACCCACGTCACTCTTAATCCCAAAAACATGCCCGAGTTTGTCGGCTTCCAAATCGTCAACGGCGCCTACCGCCGCGTCGGCTGGCATCAGGACTACCACATCACCTACTTCTGGGGACCCAAAGACCATCCACTTCTAAAACAAAACCAACCCTGGCTTTCATCGAAGAAAATCTACCACATGGGACCACTCCCCGAAGCCGGCAAGAAAGTCCGACTCGAAGTGCCCAAAGCCAAATTCGGCAAAGCGTCCTACGTTCCACAGGTCATGGCTTGGATTCATGCCGGTGGCACCGTGACTTGGGGCGATTCCGGCTACGTCACCACCTCGGCCCAGGCCCTTAAAAACCGCAATGCTGGATCAGCCTACCGCTACTTTTGGGAACTCCCCTTCAATCGCGATGATCGAAAGGACTTTCATTCGCTCTTGATGAGTTCACTCAAAAAGTCGCGCGAAAGCCGCCGTGAGATTCACCAAAAAATCATCAACATCGCCTTCCGCGAATCGATCAATCCGGAACTCACCCAAAAACTCACCGACCTCTACCGCGAGATCTACCACCTCCGCCGCGACGCTCTTCCAACTCTTGTCAGCAAGGTCGGTTCTCCCAAGAAAACCCACGTTCTCACCCGAGGAAACTTCATGGACGAATCGGGACCGCAAGCCCTCCCCGGGCTTCCCGCTCACTTCAGCAAATCTTTCTCCGGGGACAAACGCCTGACCCGACTCGATCTCGCGAACTGGATCATGTCGAAAGACAACCCCCTCACTGCCCGCGTCTTTGTCAATCGTCTCTGGCACCAATTCTATGGACGCGGTATTAGCGAGACTCTTGAGGACTCCGGCAATCAGGGCGACTGGCCGTCACACGTTCATCTTCTCGATTGGCTTGCCATCGAATTCCAACAATCCAATTGGAACATCCGTCATATGATTCAGCTTCTGACCACCTCGGAGGCCTACCAGCTCTCTTCGATTCCAACTTACAAGCTCACCGAAATGGATCCCACTAACCGCCTTCACGCCCGCCAGGGAAGGCATCGTCACAGCGCCGAGGAAATTCGCGACTCCGCCCTTCACGCGGCCGGTCTCCTCAAGCTCACCAAAGAGATTCCCACCGCCTCCTTCTTCCCTTACCAACCCGATCCCTATTGGGCCAAATCGAACAAGGTCATGTTCGGCTCGCGATATCAAATCTGGGAAACCAACCTCGGCGACGACCAATACCAGCGTTCTCTCTACACCTTTTGGAAGCGCCAAAACATCCACCCCGCCATGCTCGCTCTTGATGCGCCAACCCGCCAGGAATGCACCGCCCGCCGCACCATCACGAACACACCCGCTCAAGCCCTCGCTCTCCTCAATGATCCGCAATTCGTGGAAGCAGCCCGTGTCCTGGCCCAAAGAATCCTGACTGAATCTTCCGGAAATCAACGAATCGACAAGCTCTTCCAGCTCACCCTCCACCGTCCCCCATCGCCCGCCGAGAAAATGGAAATCCAAACCCTCCTCGAACAACTCACCGAACAATACAAGGAAAGCCCCGAAGACGCCGCCGCCCTCCTGAAAATCGGCCAGTATCCCAGCACCAAATTAGATCCCATCGAACACGCTGCGTGGACTGGCGTCAGTCGGGTGACACTCAATCTTCATGAATTTTTAACCAGGAATTAAACTCAACCATTACTCATCATGAGCAATATCAATTTCCCTCGCCGCGATTTCTTCGCCCGTTCCTCATCCGCCCTCACGGGCACCGCTTTCGCCTCTCTCCTCTTCAAGGATGGCTTCGCCCAGGAGACCAAGGATTTCGATCACACTCCCAAAGCCAAGCGAGTCATCTACCTCTACATGGCCGGTGGCCCGTCGCAATTTGAGAGTTTCGATGACAAGCCGAAGCTTCGTGAAAACAATGGAAAGCCTATCCCAAAGGAGCTGACTGAAGGGATTAAATTCGCTTTCCTCCAGCACTCCGCGCTCAAGTGTTTTGGCTCGAAAGTCGAATTCAAAGAATGCGGACAATCCGGACAGCAGATTTCCAGCCTTCTCCCCAACATTCAAAAGATTGCCGACGACATCTGCATCGTTCGTACCCAGCAAACCGATCAGGTCAATCATGACCCGGCTCACGCCTTCATGAATACCGGCACCGCTATTCCCGGCCGTCCAAGCATGGGATCCTGGGTCACCTACGGACTCGGTCATATCACCGACAACCTCCCTTCCTTCGTCGTAATGCGCTCCGGCCCCGAAGGACAACCAATCCCGCAAACCGCTTGGAACGCCGGCTTCCTTCCCGGCAAGCACACCGGCGTCGAGTTCTACTCCAAAGGCGTTCCGCTGAACTACCTCACCTCGCCCGACGGTATCTCCCGCGCCGCCCAACGCAGCTCACTCGACACCCTCGCGAAGCTCAACAAACACCATCACGAAACGGTCACTGATCCCGAGATCATGACGCGCCTCGCGCAGTATGAACTGGCCTACAAAATGCAGTCCAGCGTGCCCGATCTCGCCGACTTCTCCAAGGAATCGAAAGCGACCCGTGAACTTTACGGCGTCGGAGAAAAACCTGACGGAACCTTTGCCTCCAACTGCCTCATGGCGCGCCGTATGGCTGAACGCGGCGTGCGTTTTGTGCAACTCTATCACTCGGGTTGGGACCATCACGGCAATGTCATGGGCGGCATGAAATCCCGATGCAAAGACGTCGATCAAGGCTCCGCCGCTCTCATCACCGATCTTAAACAACGCGGCCTCCTTGATGACACCCTCGTCATCTGGGGCGGTGAATTCGGACGCACCCCGATGTCACAAGGCAGCGGCCGCGACCACCACACCAAGTCCGGCTCCATGTTCCTCGCCGGCGGAGGAATTAAAGGTGGCGTCACCTACGGCGAAACCGATCCCTTCGGCTTCACCGCCGCCCACGATCCCTTCCACGTCCACGACTTCCACGCCACCGCCCTCCACCTCCTCGGCATCGAGCACAAAAAACTCGTCTTCAAATACAAGGGCCGCAATTTCCGCCTCACCGATGTGCACGGCCATGTCGTGGAGAAGATTCTGACGTAGCCTTGCAACTTCCGGCATCGACCTAGCACCCCGACCTTGTTAGAGATGCAAACCGATTCCCTATCTCTATGAAAAACCGTCTGCTCTTTTGGGCCATCACCTGCGCGCTGGCCGGGTTTATTTTTGGATTTGACCTCATCGTCATCTCGGGTGCCGAGCAGCGAATTCAAAGCCTCTGGGGACTCACGGGGATTCAACACGGACTCGCGATGAGTTCGGCTCTATGGGGGACCGTTTTCGGAGCGATCTTCGGAGCGATTCCCACTGATCGCTTTGGACGAAAGAAAACACTCCTCTGGATTGGCATTCTCTATTTTGTCTCGGCCCTTGGGTCTGGGCTGGCACCCGATGTCACCTTCTTTTCAATTTCACGATTCATTGGCGGATTAGGTATTGGGATCTCCACGGTAGCGGCCCCGCTTTTCATCTCGGAAATTTCCCCCGCCGATCGACGCGGGCGTCTCACCGGAATGTTCCAGTTCAATATCGTCCTCGGACTTCTCATCGCGACTCTGTCTAATGCCCTCATTGCATCCATCATTGATGCCGAGACCGCGTGGCGTTGGATGTTGGGAATCGAAGCCCTCCCCGCGCTCATCTACAGCTTCATGTGCTTTTCTCTTCCTGAAAGCCCGCGCTGGCTCATCGATCAAGGAGAGCGAGATGAAGGGAAAGCCATCTTGGGACAAATCAATCCCTCCTTCAGTGAGAACGAACTTGAAGCAAAGGTTGTCGAGATCGAGCAAGCCTCACACCGGCAAACAGGTTCGCCCAAGGTTTTTTGGAACCCCCTTAAGCTCGCACTGGTCCTCGCTTTCCTCATCGCCTTCTTCAACCAACTCTCGGGCATCAATGCCATTCTGGGCTTCTCACCCCGCATTCTCGGCATGACCGGATTTGATCCAGGCCAATCACTCTTCAACGCCTCTCTGATCACACTGGTGAATCTCATCTTCACCCTCGTTGGTTTGCGCCTTATTGACAAACTTGGGCGACGTACTTTGCTTTTTATCGGTTCGATCGGCTACATCGTCTCCCTGACCATCTGCGCTTGGGCATTCTCACATTACAAGGCCCCCTTCCAGGTTGCAGAGAAAGCAATCAGCTTGAGAGGAGCCATTGTCGAAGTGGCCAAAACCGATCTCCCGGAAGAGCGTAGAAAAAGCGCGGAGAAGAATTTCGAAAATGCCCGCGTTGCTCTCGTCGAATCATCCAATGACCAAGCCTATGCGGGAAAAGGCGTCGACCTGCCCAAGGGATTGACCGAAAAAGAAAACATCGAGATCGCCGAAGCAGCTCTCAAGGAAGCCTCCGACAAAGCGGGCGGCGGAAGCGTCCTTGTTCTCGTTTGTATTCTGGGTTTCATCGCCGCCCACGCCGTGGGACAAGGAGCGGTGATCTGGGTCTTCATTTCCGAAATCTTCCCTGCCGTCGCCCGGGCCTTTGGGCAATCGCTTGGAAGCGCCACTCACTGGGTGTTCGCCGCCATTCTTACTTTTGCATTTCCCTTGGCCATGGAGAATTTCTCAGCCACCACGATCTTTGGCTTCTTTGCCTTCATGATGATCCTGCAGCTAATTTGGGTGTGTATCATGGTTCCAGAGACCAAGGGAATCAGCCTTGAGCAGATGGAAGGAAAACTCGGCGAGAAATAAGAGTTTTCCAATCCACCGATCGGGTTTAGTTACGGCCATGTATTTGACCGGATTCGCCGACGAAGCTGCCCAGGACCTCGCTACCCAGATCAAAGCCACCAAGGAGATTGGCTGGACCCAAATCTCCGCCCGGGGAGTGAACGGAGCGAACATCCACGAACTTCCGCAGGGCGAATTCGACAAAGTCGCGGACCAACTCGACGCAGAAGGGATCACCATTCCCGAGTTCGGTTCACTCATCGGCAACTGGGGAAAAAAGATCACTTCCGATTTCGACATCACACTCGCCGAAGTCGAACGCGCCATTCCGCGGATGCAACGTCTTGGCACAAAACTTATCCGAATCATGTCCTACGCGCAGGAGCCCTGGGGCGAGGATCAGCAGGAAGAAGAACGCTTTCGTCGTCTGCGCGAAATTCATGCTCGTTTCGCCGATGCCGGTCTTCAGGCCATTCACGAAAACTGCATGAACTGGGGTGGTTTTTCCGCCGAGCATACGCTACGGCTCGTAGAGGAAGTTCCCGGACTGAAACTCGTCTTTGACACCGCAAACCCCGTTTTCCAACTCGATCGCTCAAAGCCCGAGCCTTTTCCTTGGCAGGATCCACTCGAGTTTTACAACAAGGTTAAGGAACACGTCGTGCACGTTCACATCAAGGACTGCACCAATCCACCCGCCGGTGAAACTGAGCCCGCGAAATACACTCTTCCCGGTGATGGTCAGGGCAAAGTCCGCGAGATTCTCACCGCACTCAAAGATGATGGCTACACTGGTGGCCTCGCCATCGAGCCTCATGTTGCCACTGTCTTCCACGCTGTCGACGGCCAGGAGCCGGACTGGCAGCAGTGCTATGATTCCTACGTGGAATACGGCCACGCGACCAACAAGTTTGCTGAGAAGCTCGGACTGCTTTAGATCTCAGAATGACTCCCCCTCCGGCGGCTTTGGCATCCCCGTCAGTTGCAGAGCACTCGCTCCTGACTTTACCAGCAAAAGTGCCACCAAAAAGATGATGACGAGGGCTAAAAATGATCCCACAGGGATATTTTTACCAAAATCGAACCTTTCAGCGATACAATTGTTGATAACCGGGCTTGCCTAAAGAAGAAGTTTGGAAAGACTAATCAAATAAGATCTATGAGTGATGACCGCTATGAAATCCGTAGCAAAATAGGCCAAGGTGGCGTCGGTGCGGTATATCGAGCGTTCGACCGCCACTTGAACCGCGAGGTTGCGATCAAACGCGTCCTGCCGGAGGGAGGTTACGAGAATCAGGAAGAGGCAACGAAGGCCATGCTGAATGAAGCGGCCTCACTTTGCTCTGTCCAGCACCCAAACATCGTCACCGTCTTTGATGCCGGTATTGATAACGACGGCCCATACGTGGTGATGGAACTTCTCTCGGGAAGAACCATCGACGAGATGGTCGATCGTGGCACGCTGACCATCCAGGATTTCCGGGAAGTCGCCCTACAAACTCAGGAGGCTCTCATTGCGGCCCAAGACCTTGATCTGGTCCACCGTGATATCAAACCGACCAACGTCATGGTCACCTGGCTCCCCAGCGGACGGTTCCAGGTAAAGCTCGTGGATTTCGGCCTCGCCAAATTTTCCCCCAAGCCCTCACCCCAGACTATCGATCACGGGGACTCCGTCTTTGGGTCAATTCACTTCATGGCACCCGAGCAATTCGAGAGAACTCCGCTCGACAAGCGCACCGACATGTATTCCATGGGCTGTGTCTACTACTACACCCTGGCCGGTGTTTACCCCTTTGACGGGGAAACCGCACCCAAGGTGATGAATGCCCATCTCCAGCATCAAATCAAACCGCTGCAGGAGCACCGCCCCGACCTTCCCGGGTGGCTCTGTCAGTGGGTCATGTGGCATCTTGCGCGCCAAATCGAAGAGCGCCCCCGAGACGCCCGTGAATCGCTCAAACTTTTTCTAATGAGCGATAACAACCCTGAAAATCCAGCCTCTCAAATCCCCCTCGTCAGCACTCCCACTCAGAGTGTCGCACCACAAATGAACGTGCCTTCAGCAGCACCGGTAACTAACCCAACCAGCCCCGTCATTCCCCACGTCACGGGCCCGGTCAATACCGCCACCGCACCTCAGCCTATCCTTCCTCCTGAAGGGAGTGCCCCCTCCATTCACACCGAGGCCCAAATGGTCAAGGACCCTGTCATCCCAACTCCAGTCGAGCCCATGGCTCCCGCTCCGGATATGCCCAACGATCGCAAGCCCACCGACGCTCCCGCGCAGGCCTCAATAGCTCCGCCAAAAATAGAGGAGCCTGCCGCTGCAGCCGCACCAAAACTCATCATTCCAGGTTCTCCGGTCCAAGCACCGGAAACTGAAACAAGCCCTGATCCCATCCAATCCCCGTCATTGGTGACGGCTCCGGCACCTCAGCCCATCCTTCCTCCTGAAGGGAGTGCCCCCTCCATTCACACCGAGGCCCAAATGGTCAAGGACCCTGTCATCCCAACTCCAGTCGAGCCCATGACTCCCGCTCCGGATATGCCCAACGATCGCAAGCCCACCGGCGCTCCCGCGCAGGCCTCGATGGCTCCACCAAAAATAGAGGAGCCTGCCACTGCAGCCGCACCAAAACTCAT
>NHEN01000146.1 GCA_002172625.1 Verrucomicrobiaceae bacterium TMED86
CGCATCGTGAACATCACGCTTCTTATGACCTGGCTGCTCTGTGTGAAGCGTGCGAAGAATAAGGCTTCGCAGGAGCATTCAAAACAAGTAATGGTAACTAACACGGCCTTGCCTTGTGTTGTCAAGGGTCTCATTGAAGCCTTCATGGGAGACTCGATCACGGCGGGCGGTGCCCGTAAGAATGGTTATGTCACGCGGACGATGGAGGCTCTCAATCATGACGGACTCAAACTTACGCACATTCCCGCCGGGAAATCAGGTAATCGCTCGAAGGATATGCTGGCCCGTCTCGATGCCAGTGTCATCAGCAAGGATCCTGATTGGATGCTCCTGAGTTGTGGCGTGAATGACGTGTGGCATTTCACGCTGACGCTCGGCAAGCGAACCTTCGAGGGCGTCCCTTTGGAAGACTACCAGAAGAACATTCGGGAGATCTTGAAGCAGGCCAAGGCGGCGGACATTAAGGTGGTCATTCTCACTTCCACCATGATCGGGGAAGATCCTGAGAAGGAAACGAACAAGAAGTTGATTCCCTATAACGAGTTTCTGCGGAAGCTTGCCAAGGAGAAGAATCTCCCCTTGGTGGACTTGAGCAAGGACATGCACGCCGCCCTGGAAAAAATCCCCGACGAGAAGGGGAAAGCCCGCATGTTCGGTGAACCGAAGTACGAGCGAAACATCAAGAACAAGCTCACGACCGACGGCTGTCACATGAACTTACTGGGCAACATCATGATGGCCAAAGGCGTCTTGAGAGGCTTCGGCTTGAGCGAGGAGAAGATCGCCGCAGCTGAAAAGCGCTGGCTTGGAGAGTAGGAAATCGATGGAGGCGTCCTCGCTCGGATGAATCGTCGCAACGAATTCCTCCGGATTTGAGCAAGCAAGCGGGGGAAAGGCTCTGGCCTTTCATTTTTCTGTTAAGATGGCCGGGGCTGCCGAGTATCCTTTGAAGCCAATTTTGGAATAATCATGAAAAGTATCTTAAGTAAGAAGAGGGCCGTCTTGACGATAGCAGCCGCAATCGTGTCGATCGCCAGTCCGGCTGTCGCGGCGGAGAAGTTGAAAATCTTCATCCTTGCGGGGCAGTCTAACACGGTGGGGCATGCCAATCCCCATACCATCGCGACCCTCTATCAATCGGGCGATCCCCGGGACGAGGCGCTTGCCAAGATGGTGTTTAAAGAAGGGAGCGGGCCCTCCAAGGCGAAGCTCGATGCTCAATTGGTCGAGGCAAGGAAGCTCGACGAACTCAGCGGCGGGATCTCCTTCGACAAGGTCAAGAAGACGGAAGAGGGCCCTGAAAAGAAAGCTCTCGAAGAAAAGACCAAGAAGCTCAAGGAGGCTCATGAAGCCTACAAGAGCAAGGTCAACGAGGCCTGTGTGGTCTCGGACCGTGTTTACATCAATTCGATTGCCGATCGAAATAAGAAGGCGGGCAAATTGGGAATCGGCTACGGGGGAGGGGGAACCAAGATCGGTCCCGAATATGGCTTTGGTCTTTCGATGGCCGAAAAGATCGATGGTCCCATTCTCCTCATCAAAACGTCCTGGGGTGGAAAGTCGATTAACTACAATTTCCGCCCGCCTTCCGCCGGTCCCTACCAATTAAATGACAAAGAGAAGGCCGGAGGAAAAGCCGACGAAATCAAAAAGAATGCCGGGCTCAACTACCGCATGATGAATGAATCGATCCAAAATGTTCTTAGTAATCTTAAGGAGAATCACCCGGCCTATGATGCGGAGGCAGGTCACGAGATCGCGGGTTTTGTCTGGTTCCAGGGATACAACGATCAGTTTTCGGACGAGTTCCGCGACAACTACAAAGACAACATGATTTCCTTCATCAAAGATGTGCGTAAGGAATACAAGGTGCCCAAAATGCCCTTCGTCATTGGAGTCCTCGGAACGGGAAGAACGGCCGAGAAGGTGGGTGAAAATGCCGTTTCACTCGGTCAGCGGGAGGCGGCCAAGGCTCCCGAGTTCAAGGGTAATGTCGTGTCGGTTGAGAGCTACAAGGACTACTCAAATTTCTCCCATGAAATTTTCAGCAAAGGCTGGCCCAAGCATTACCACGAGTGGGACACCGTCGGCAGCGATCGGCCCTATCACTATCTTGGAAGTGGCACCTTCTTTGTGCGACTTGGAGATTCCTTCGCCAATGCGATGGCTGAATTGATGGCGAAGTAAACCAGTGACCCCATGAGCTTTCGAATTCCTTTACTTCTGCAGATACTCCTCTCCGTCGCGCTCACTGGTTTTCTCCGGGCAGCGGAGAAACCAAACATCGTGATCATCTTTACCGATGATCAGGGATACGGCGATCTTGCCTGTTACGGTAACAAGAAAACCAAGACGCCGCGTCTCGATCAACTGGCGAAGGAAGGGACGAAATTTACTTCGTTTTATTCCCAGACGGTTTGCGGACCTTCCCGCTCGGCGCTCTTGACGGGGCGTCAGCCACTTCGGAGTAAAGGCTGGGGGATGCCGGCTTCTGAGATCACTTGGGCGGAATTGATTAGAAAGGCCGGCTACCAAACGGCCTGCATCGGTAAGTGGGATGTCTCCAATCGTAAGGCCATCATCGAACGCATGCCGAATGCCCAGGGGTTTGATTACTATTTTGGGGCGCTGGGAGCGAATGACAACGGAACGGTGAGGTTCCATGAGAACAACAAGGCCGCGGGGTCGACCAAGGATATGGGCGAGCTCACCACTCTCTACACCGATAAGTCGATTGCCTGGCTCAAAGAAAAGCGTGATCCCGAGAAGCCCTTCGCTCTCTATCTTGCCCACACCATGATGCACACCATCATCGATGCCTCGGATCGCTTTCGTGGAAAATCCAAAGGCGGACTTTATGGCGATGTTGTGGAAGAATTTGATTTCGAAACGGGGCGCCTTCTCGACGTGCTCGATGAATTAGGGCTCAGTAAAAATACGCTCGTCATTTACACCAGCGACAACGGGCCGTGGAATCAGGANAAGTATACCAAGAATAAAAAAGGNCACCCCAAGGACTCGATCTTCTGGGGCGATTCGGGGCCGCTNCGGAATGGAAAGGGATCGCCCTACGAGGGTGGTTATCGNTTGCCCTGCATCGTGCGCTGGCCGGGAAATGTTCCCGCCGGACAGGAGTCCGCGGCGATTTTTNCNTCTGTCGATTTCATGCCGACCTTCGCGGAGCTCTGTGGTTTTGAAATTCCAAACGACCGTCGCATTGACGGCATCGACCAGNCCGATCTGCTGCTTGGCAAGCGCAAGACGGGACGTGACTATTTCTACTTCAACAATGCCGGGGTGCGGAAAGGGAAGTGGAAGTATCTCAAGGCGAATGCCCATTTTCACGGATATGCCGTGGAGAAGGATCGGGCGAAAGTGGAAGAGCTCTACGATCTCGAAGCGGATCTCGGGGAACGCAACAACCTGGCAGAGAAGCATCCGGAGAAGCTTGCTGAGCTCAAGGCGCTGATGTCTTCGATTGAGGGCAAGAATTCCGGNACTCCATCGAGCACGCCCAACGGACGGGCAAAGAAGTAGATNNAGATNGCACCGAAAAAGGAGGGTTTATCCCTTCGACAGCCTCGNGGTGAACAATGANCCTGCTTTCTGTGGGCCTCAATGGACACTGGATCCGGGGGGATTTCTTGAAAGTGGGTGGATTTTCTGCCAGTAGTAAGCGAACTGGCAGCGGGGCTTCGCCCTTCGGCCGGTGGTAACAATCACCGCAACTTCATGATCAATCGCAGGAAATCACTCCAATTACTCGCATCCGGCTTCGGTTCTGCTCTCGGCGGCTCGCTTTTCCCGGGAATCAGCCAAGCTGCTTCGCTGGGATCTTCCGGCGGGCCGAAGCGGGTGATTTTCTTCATGCAGAATCAGGGGTTTGATCCCAAAACCTGTATTCCCTCGGGAATGAAAAATAGCGGGTCACTGGCGAAAGCAGTTCTGCCCGAGCCGATCAAAGCTCTCGAGCCGTTTAAAGAGAGATTGCATATTATCAACGGCTTGCATGGTATTCACACCAGCCCGTCGCACAGTGCTTTTTTCGGAGCCTTGGGAGGTTACCGTGGCAGCGATGGAGTTCCGCCCAGCGGGCCGACGATCGATTATGAACTGAGCAAGGTCCTCCCCGAAACTCTTTTGCCCCATCTCTGCATCGGGATGGACTCACTTGAAAACATGAAGGGCAAGCCAACCGTTGCCAATCTTTCGGCGCGCGGAGCAGGACGTCCGATTTTCATGCACTCCAATCCGAATCATCTCTACCAGATGCTTTACGGTGGAATTTCCCAAGGCGACATTCGGAGTCATCACGAAGCGCGCTCCGGCATGCTCGATCGCATCGAGGAATTGGCCGCGGCGAAAGGACAGTCTCTCCCGGGNGCGGATGCGCAACGTTATGGTGAGTTCGTTCAGGGNTTTGATGACATCAATGGCTTGCGTGAGCGTCTCGGAGGTGTTTCCGATCACCTTCGCAACTTTGCTCCAAAGGTAGACGAAGCTTATACCCGCCCTGAGTTTGAAACCGACTGGCATGACCGTCTTCTCGATCTTGGCGTTTCGGCATTGAAATCCGGAATTACCAACGTGCTGACCATCGGGTCGGGACGCGGTGAGATTTTCGGGTCATGGAAAGGCCTCGGTGTTGAAAAACAAGGTCACAATCTCGGCCACATGCCGCAGCCGGATAATCCGATCTGGGTCAAGATTCGCCAATACAACAGCCGCATGCTGGTCAAGCTCATGGAAGAGTTGGAGAGCGTGCCCGAAGGAAGCGGAACCATGATGGACAACACTCTGATCGTTTACACCAGCAACAATGCCGACAAGCAGCACACCAACGGCGGAAACTGGCCGGTGATGTTGTTGGGTAATTGCGGCGGAGCATTCAAGACCGGTTGCTTTACCCAGGTCGAAGGGCGCCGTCCGATCAACGCCTTGTATACTTCCATTCTGAGAGCGTCTGGAGTTGAAGTGGATCGTTTCAACATGACCGAGAAGATGGCGGCCAAGTTTGATTCCGGCAGCGGCCCGCTTCGCGAAGTTCTGGCATGATCATGAGACTGACTCTGGCGATTACGGCGCTGGCATTGTGCGGAGCCAGGGTTCAGGCGGAAGCGGTTTACACTCCCGGCAAGCCGGGTGCGGTGAGCTATGAAAAGTTCGGCCTGGATTTTCTCGAATATCATTGTCTCGATTGTCACGATAGTGCCACGAAGAAGGGCGATCTCTCGCTCGAGGACATTGGTCCGGTCAATGAGATCAACGCAGCGCTTTGGAAATCGATCTGGGCCCAGGTGGCACTCAAGGAGATGCCGCCCAAAAAGAAGGAACAACCGGAGGTCGCCGAGCGACTTCAGTTTACCGATTGGATTGTTAAAGAGTTGCAGCGTGCGATGAAGGGGAAGGGCGGATTTCAGGCCCACCTCGATCCCAAGAAGGGAAACTTTGTTGACCACGATTTGCTCTTTGGAAAATTGCCCAAGGAGATCCGCTTGGTGCCCGCGTCTTCGCCAGCCCGGATCTGGCGGGTGACTCCGCAGGAGCACATCACACGCTTGAACGAGTTGATCAACACCGAACCCGAGTATAACCCGAAGAAGCCGGGTGTCCGGACGAAAGGTGACGTGGTGCCCACCAATCACGGAGGTGAACTCAAGCTCTACTTTGGAACAGATCGCATCATCAAGCATCAGGGAGGCACGGTGGCTTACGCGACTTCAGTCAAAAGCGTGCCGGTGGTATTGTCATCGTCCCGCAAGCATGGTTTTGAAAACTACGCGGACTTTCATACCGTCAACAGTGCCGAAGCGACCCAGATTTTGGGTAAGGCGGAAGACATTCTTCGCTACATGGCATTCGGCCCGTTGAGTATCGCCAGTCCCGAACAGATCACCGACGACCCGAATTCTTATAAGATGGAAGGCGACATTCGGGGGCTGCCGACGGCCTTGGTTTACAAAACCAAAATCACGCGTCCGCTGACACCGGTGTATGACTTGATGAAGAGCCCGGAAGTGAACGATGAGCTTTTACAGTCAGCCGTGGATTATCTTTTTGAGGCTCTGACGTTCCGGCCGCCCACTTCCTCGGAGTCCAGCGACTACCTTCAGATCGTAAAGGATTCCATCGCCAAGGTCGGCAAGGAAGACGGCGTCTTCATGGGCTTGTCCGCAATTTTCCTGCATCGTGACGCGCTGTTCCGTCCTGAGTTGGTGGATAAAGGGAAAGCCGATGCCCACGGACGGGTCATGTTGCAGGATTGGGAACTTGGATTGGCGGTTAATCACGCGCTGAGTTACATCAAGCCTGATGAAAAATTGCGCAAGGCCATTGCCGATGGGCGCATGCGCACCAGAGGAGATGCGCAGCGGGAAATTACCCGGATGCTCGCTGATGATTCCCTTCGGAAACCACGAGTGCTGAGATTCTTCCGCGACTTTTTTGATCACGATCTGGGAGGGTATATCTGTAAGGACAGCAAGGCTCTCGGTGAGACCGGTGCACCAGGAGGCAATAGCCACTATCGTGCGATGTTCGACGGGGCTGCCAGTACGGACCGCTTGATTGAGATGGTTCTTGAACAAGATAAGGATGTTCTCAAGCGCATGTTGACCACCCGGAAGGTCGTGGCGACGAGAACGGACCGGACTTACTATGGCAAAAAGCGCAGCAAGGATGAAATTGCGGTAGTTCGTGAGGAACAGAAACTGGCCGCCGAGAAAGCGCTCAAGAAGGTGGAGGAAGAGGTTGCGGCGGTGCAGCCATTGCTTGCCAAGCTGGAGAAAAAGCTGAAAGCCAACCCCAAGGACAAGGCCTTGAGCAAGGAAGTTGCCCAGAAGAAAAAGGAGCTCGCCTCTGCCCAAAAAAGGCTGAAGTCTGCGAAGAAGGGGGGAGGGCGTGGTGGTAATTTGGCCGTGGCGCAAGCTGATTTAAATGGGCCCAGCGTCTACGCGCGGGTCAGCCGGAGATCCTTTGGCAACGGCAGTATGAAGCCCGAGCGATTTCTGGCCGAGGCTCCCAAAGGACAGCGGCTGGGAATTCTAACCCAACCGTCCTGGCTGGTTTCGCATTCCGATGCGATGGATAACCATGCCATTCATCGCGGGATTTGGATTCGCGAACGACTTCTTGGCGGAGGGATTCCCGATGTCCCGATCACGGTGGACGCGATGCTTCCCGACGAGCCGGGCAAAACCCTGCGGGAACGGATGCGGGTGACGCGTGAGGACTATTGTTGGACCTGCCACCAGAAAATGGACCCCCTCGGCTTGCCTTTCGAAATGTATAATCACGCGGGGATCTATCGACTTACCGAACAGAACAAGCCGGTCGATACCACCGGAGTGATTATTAATTCAGGAGATCCGAAGTTGGACGGTCCTGTCAAAGATGCTTTGGAGATGATTCAAAAACTCTCTGAGAGCGAGCGGGTCGAACAGGTCTTCGTGCGTCATGCTTTCCGCTTTTGGATGGGCCGCAACGAGACCCTTCACGATGGGCCGGTTTTGCAGGCAGCCCATCAAGCCTACCGAAAGAGCGGTGGAAGCATGAGAGCCCTCATTACCGCCCTGGTGACGTCGGACGCCTTCCTCTACCGTAAGCGGGAGAATTAGAGGAACCTGCTTGAATCTAGGCAGGCTCCGATCAAAAGAACCATTGCAAGAGGCCCCCTCATTTTGGAGACGAGGGAAGCGTTATCTTTAAAAAACAAACATTATCATGAAAATTATGCGTTTATATACGGCCGCCGTGGGAGCGGTTGCCATTTGTCTCGCGGCCTCCCCGATGTCTGCCGCCGGGAATACCAAGGCCCGTTACCAGAAAACTCTGGACCAATTGCGGACCGAGCTGACGGCCAAAATTCCCAAGACGGAAGATGCCGCGAAGTTGGATCAGTTTCTGTCGAGCGATGCTCTGGATGACAAGTTGGTGACCTTTATTGTGTTGCATGAAGCTACTCCCGAAGGCCTGGCCGGGTTTGCGGACCAGGGAAAAGAACAGGCGATGCTTGTGAATTCCCTGTTGAATGAGCCGGATCTCATGAAGGCGATGTTGGTGGCAGATGGAGCCAAAGCGCCCCAGCAGGGGCGTGGTTTTGGCCCGGCGCAGTATGGCCCGGCGGCGAAGATTTTTGCCGATATCCAAAAGGCGAGCAAGAAGGCCTCGAGTGGGGTGCTGAGTCGCCTTGCCCTAGCGATCAGCCTGGAACACGCGGCGCCAATCAAGCAAAGGAATCCGGCAGCCGAGCCTGATGGTCCCGAGTTTGTGGATCCGGTGAAGCGATACCTCCATTATGAAAAGGCCCTGGAAGGCGGAGAACTCGACCCGGCTTTTGAAAAGCTCGGTGCCTGGGAGCTCCGTATGGTGGTTGATGGTGAGGAGCCGGATGAAACGCTGACCTGGGGTCGCGAGATGTTACGCAATTATCGCCCCAACCATATTTACAACGAGAACTACGGTTGGCGCTATGTGGGGCTCGTGACTTCGGATGTGAAATACGGATCGGGAGATGTGAAGTATGATCGCCCCGAGCTGCAGTTCTATCAGAACATCCTCATGAACGGAGGCGTGTGTGGACGTCGCGCCTTTATCGGACGATTCATCTTACGTGCATTCGGAATTCCCACCACGGCCCGTCCGAGTCGCGGACATGCCGCTTTGGCACATTGGACTCCGAAAGGATGGGTTATCAATCTCGGCGGTGGCTGGGGCGGTGGCTGGACCAAGGGCCGCTATAACAAAGATCGTAATTTCCTGGCGACGACCCAGGCGCGGGTGAATCCGAAGGCGTTTTTGAAAGTAAAGCGCGCCCAGTGGGTCGGAGATCTTTTGGGAGAGAAGCGGATTTATGGAGAAGACCAGGGCGAGTCCGGGAAGTGGTATACCCTTGCGTTGAGCACGCGGGCCAAGATCATTAAAGAGTCGAAAGCGGAGACCTTGGCGGCGCTCGGTGAAGAACTGGGTGAGGCCGACAAGGCGACGGTGGCTGAAAAAATCCTGGCCACCGAGATTACTGATGAGGACAAGAAGATTACCGTGAATTCGGATGATTCGATCTTGATTCCGGCAGCGGCATACTCCAAGCCCAAGGGGAACACCCGGGACGTCTCGGCGATGAAGAGTTTTGAGGGTGGCTTGCAGGTTTTCCTGCCACGATTTTTCCCCAAAGGAACGACGATCGTGCGCGGTGGAACCTGGAAAGGCGATGCCACTGCCTGTAGTTCGGGCTCGCGCATGCTCAGTGGCGGTTATGGCAAGTATTCCAACTGGGGATTTCGCGCTGCCATGACGCCTCCGGGAAACAATACTCCCAAAGAGGTCACTCTTGATCTCGGCGATGGCGTGAAGATGGAAATGGTCTACATCAGACCGGGAAAGTTCACCATGGGTGGAGAGAGAAAGACGGACGGAAGATTCGAGTGCGTCGAGGTGCCCAAGCATCCCGTTACCCTCACCAAGGGATTTTATCTCGGGAAATATGAAGTCACCCAGGAACAGTATCTCGCCATCACAGGGATGGCCCCAAGTAAGTCGACCAAGGCTGACAATTGTCCGGCTGATAGTATCGGCATCGATGATGCGAAGGATTTTTGCGCGAAAGCCGCCCAGAAAGTCGGATTCGAAGTAAGGCTCCCAACTGAAGCCGAGTGGGAATACGCCAGTCGTGGAGGGCGTGACACCAAGTGGTTCTTCGGTGACGATGATTCCCGCCTCGGAGACTACGCCTGGTTCAAGGACAATGCCGGCGGTAAGTCCCATCCGGTTGGCAAGAAGAAGCCCAACCAGTTTGGTCTTTACGACATTTATGGAAACGTCAACGAGCGCGTTTCCGACACCTACTCCAAGACCTACTACGCCAAGAGCCCCAAGATCGATCCGACCGGACCGAGCCAGGGAACGACCTCGCGGATGGAGTATGAAGTGAGAGCTCCACGGGCTGGGAAATATGCCCTGACGGCCGAGGTGGTCACCGCTAATTATGAGCAGAAGATCAAGGTTGCCGTGAATGATGCCGAAGAGGCCACCGCGCTGGTCTTGCCCTTCACCAAAGGAAGCTGGCAGAAATCAGAACCCATCACCGTGGAGATGAAGACCGGACGCAATGTCATTCGTCTCTTCCGTGACTTCCCACCACAGTATGGCGTCGCCGTGAAGTCATTCAAGTTGACGCCTGTGAGGTAAGGGCTGGTCGCTTATTATTCTGAAAAGCCGCCACACCCTTCGGTGTGACGGCTTTTTTATTTCCGCGAATTATTCCGATATTTTCTGTAATAGTTTGGAGGTAATTGCCAATACACTGCTGGATGGACGACACTGAATCCTTCAAAATCCTGACTGTCGAGTGGACCAGGGCGCAACCCGCCGTGGCTCGCTTCGTCCGTTCATTTGTGCGCAACCGGGCGGACGCGGAGGATGTCCTTCAAGAAGTGGCCTTGGCGATCGTGGACCGATTCGAGAGTTATGACGCCTCCCGACCCTTCATTGCGTGGGCGCTTGGGGTTGCACGGAATTTGGTGAAAGCCCATTTCCGCAAGCAACTACGCCGCCCCATTACTGCAGATGACGAATCTGCTGTCGATCGCGTTGCCGATGCTTTCGAAGCATTGCAACCGGAAGTTGAAGAGATGAAAGAAGCCCTCGCAGAATGCATTCGCCGGGTTCCAGATGAGGAACGTCGGATGCTGGCGATGCAGTATGAAGAGGACTTAAAACCCGCGGTGATTGCGAGGAAGATTGGCAAGACTGCCAATCACGTTGCCGTGATGCTTCATCGTTTGCGGCTCGGGCTGCGGCAATGCGTGGAGCGGAAAATGAACCCACATCAAAATCCTTCCTGAGATGAATGTTGAAATTGAGAAGCAGATCAGCGCCTATTTGAGTGGCCTGTGTTCGGAGGAAGAAGTTCGTATTCTCCTGGCGTGGTCGGCAGAGACGGAGGAGAATGCTACCGCCTTTGCCCGGGCCTGCCTTCGGGATGAACTCACCGGGGAATTGTTTGAAGAAGGAAGAGTGGCCGAGGTGAGACTACCGGAGGCCGGGAGTAGCTCGACAAGCCAGAGGCATTTTTTCCAATGGGGAGCGGCCATTGCGGCGGCCCTGATCCTTTCCCTGATCGGTCTTGCTATTTGGACCCAGCCTCAACCGGAAAACGATTCTAGTTTCGCCGTGATCGCCCAGTCCGTGGGGGCTCGATTACCGGACGGGACCGTGGTTGCAAGCAATCGGGAAGTCGGGGTGGAGACCATCGAGATTGCCGGCGGCTTGATTCGACTCGATTTCGACCATGGCGCTTCGATGACTGTCGAGGGGCCGGCGCGGTTCGAACTCCGGGATGCGATGCATGTTTACTTTGAGGAAGGGGTGGCAACCTTCCATGTTCCGGAGTCTGCCAAAGGGTTTACCGTCGATACGGCGGATGCCGAGGTCATCGATCTGGGAACTGCATTTGGATTGACCAAGAGAGGGGGCGGGAAGACCGATGTGTGTGTTTTCGAGGGAGAAGTTGAAGTGGAAGGGGAGCTCATCCGCGCTGGTGAGGCTGTCTCGGCGCGGAAGGACGGAGGCGTTGAGGAGAGCTTCTTCGAGACGGAAATCTACGAGAAAGTTTGGCCGGTGACATCCGGAGTCTTGCAGACGACCGGCATGATGCGCTTTGTTTCGCCCGGTCCCGGATTTTTTCCGGGTCGGTTCGAAGACAATCAACACATTACCGTTTTTCTCGAACGTCGACAGGTGTCGATTGAGAATGCGCTGGAGGTAGATCTAGCGGACCCCGGAGAATACCGGAGAATCCGCCGCGAAAAAGGTCCGCGGATTCCGGCAGGGTCCGAGGTAGCGAGCTATCTCCTGCAGTTGGACCCGGTCGGGCTTTTGGACAAATGGGATGGAGACAAGCCCAGAGTGGAAGGACAGATCACTTTCGATCAGCCTATCGTTGGACTGATCGCGAGTGGCAGAAAGCTGCTTGCGACAGATATCTTCCTGGGACATCCCGATGGTAACTATGGCGACCTTCCCCGGGGGCTGGAGCCTCCGAAGGAAAATCTTCAGCAGGCTGAGGCAGAGGGGAAAGATGTCCTGATTCTCGCCGCAGACCAACGCACACTCATTCTCAATTTCGCAGCCGGCTCAGCTCTTGATCAGATTCGCGTTCTGGTCGCCAGTGATGCCCTACCAACTTCTCGTAACTAAAATGTCTCCGACTTCATACAATAGACGCACCTTTCTCCGCGGAACCGGAGGTGTGCTGATGTCTCTGCCCATTCTCGAGTCCCTTGCTGCCGCAGGCGATAAACCTTCCGATAAGATTCCAATGAGGATGCTTTGTGTCGGTAACAACTTCGGCTTTGTGCCAAGCTTGTTTTTCCCGACCGGGACAGGTTCGGATTACGAAATACCCGAGCTGCTTGGGTCGATGGCGTCCTACCGGGATCAGTTCACGATTTTCTCTCAGCTCGATCACGGGTCCGAAGGTGTGGGCGGACATGGAGGGGTGCATGCTTTTCTTTCGGGAGTTCTTGCAAAAAACTCGAAGGGATACGCCGAGGGAAATGTGACCTTTGATCAAAAGGCGGCCGCGCACGTCGGCCCCGATACCCGCTATCCGTCATTGCAGTTGGCCTGCGGGAGCAGTAGCGGGAACCGTCTTTCGTGGAGTGCGTCAGGGGTTGCAATTCCGCCGGTCGAGGATCCCTCGAAGATATTTGCGATGTTGTTCCAAAAAACAGACCCGGCCAATGTCGATATCTTCAAGCGGACCAGCGCACGACGCATCAGTATTCTGGATCTCGTTAAAACGGACGCTGACCATTTGAAGCGTAAGATTGGCAGGTCGGATCAGGAGAAGCTGGATCAATATTTCACTTCAATCAGGGAACTTGAGAATCGCTTGATTCAATCGCAGAAATGGCACGACCGGGAGAAGCCGGATGTCGAATATTCTTTGCCGGACGATGCCGATGATTTTGATTTCGTCGACCGCCTGCCGCTTTACTACGACTTGATCACCCTGGCCTTGCAGACTGATTCGACACGAGTCATCTCCTTGGAGGTTTCCGGGATCGGGACCAATTCGGGCGGACTTCCTCTGACCAAGGGCTATCACCAACTCACCCACCACGGGAGAGTGGAAAGTTATATCAAGGAGCTCAAGCTCATCGAGAAGGTCCATACCTCAGCCTTTGCCGGATTTCTCGAGAAGGCCTCCGGGATCGAGGAAGCCAACGGGAAAACCCTCCTGGACAATACGATGTCACTGTTTGGAAGCGGAATGGGCAATGCCAGCTCCCACTCCAACAAGGATCTGCCCCTGTTGCTTGCCGGAGGCGGATTCAAGCATGGGCAACATCTTCGCTTTAAAAAAGACCGCTCGGCAGGAATCGAGACTCCGGCCTGTAATCTGTTCGTCTCCATGCTTCAACGCTTCGGGGTTGAGACCGATAAATTTAACAATTCATCCGGAACCCTGACGGGCTTGGATCTTGCTTAGAATGAAGATTGGCTTTTCCATTCTCGCCCTCACCGGGCTTTTGGGCTGCGGGCAGATGTTCTCCGCGGAGAGACTTGCCCCACTCGTTCCGACTTTCGTGAAGAACTACTGTATCGACTGCCATGACAACGATGTCACCAAGGGCGATCGTAATTTTCTTCCATTGCTCGCAGATCCCAATGGTCTGGAACAAAGCCTCATGCTCGAGGAGATATTGGATCAACTGGATCTCGGTGAAATGCCGCCCGAGAAGAAAAATGTCACCCAGCCACCAGATCAGGAACGGCGGGCAGTTACCGCAGAGATAAGGCGCTACCTTCTTGCTCTCAGAGCTTCTACGATTCCCGACGATACTCCCTTGCGGCGTCTCACGCGTTACGAATACAAGAACACAATTCGCGATCTCCTTGGGATCGATCCGGAGATCAATGACGCGACCTCGGAGTTTCCTGAGGATCAGAAGCATGACGGGTTCGCTACGGTGGGGGGCTCCCAGGTC
Source organism: Verrucomicrobiaceae bacterium TMED86 (assembly GCA_002172625.1). Classification (GTDB taxonomy): domain Bacteria; phylum Verrucomicrobiota; class Verrucomicrobiia; order Verrucomicrobiales; family Akkermansiaceae; genus SW10. The sequence continues at coordinate 13,992 of NHEN01000146.1, forward strand.
ATCTCGGAACACCAGCTTGGGCTCTATCTCAACTCTGCACGATCTTATCTCGATCAGGCTTTGGTTTTTGGGTTGGAGAGGCCTCAAACGAAGAGCTTTAAAATCGCGCCGTCTGAATTCACGACCAGCACCACCGGAGGTACGCAGGTGGCCTACCGTGCCCTGGCGCTCGATGGCAGCTATGTTGATATCGCCCACGGTGAGCCTGCCGACCGACGCCCGAATGCTCCGAAATCACTCCTGGCCGGATTGCCAAGTGCGGGGATGTATCGCATCCGTGTTCGCGCAACTGGAATGGGGCGTCTTGATCACGGTTATGATCCGGAGATTCTTAAAGTGGATACGAGTCAGCCGATCAAACTGGGTGTCTGGTTTGCGACAACGCGGAAGTCTCTTGAAAAAACGACAACGCGCGGGCGCAATCTTGTTGAGGTTTTTGCTTTGAAAGATGGTGAACCGGATTCCTTTGAGACAAGGGTGTGGATGCCGAAGGGCGCGGTGCCATTCTTCAACTGGATCAACGGTTCAGGAGCCGCCAAAGGGCCGCTGAGCCGCGTCGTCCGGGAGTATCATCCGGAAGCAGATCGACTTTCGATGACCGAGGTTGATGCCATGCGGGAGAGAGGGGAGGCAATCACCGACGAGGAAGTGGAGAAGCACAACAATTCACTTGTCACGGTGGCTTCGGTGTATCGGGGACCACGGATGCGCTTGTTCGACATCGAGATCGAAGGGCCGTTGGTGGATACCTGGCCGCCTGCAAGTCACACCTCTCTGGTTGGAACAACGACCGATGCGGGAGAGCTTGATATTCCCCATTCCATGAGGCAGCTGGCGGAGCGGGCTTTTCGACGTCCGGTGACCGAACGGGAGATCGCCCACCACATCGCTTTTGTTTATCAAGCGATCGCGGCGGGAGACAGCGAGGTTGAAGCGATTAAGTCTGGATTCAGCGCCCTCCTTTCGTCGCCGAAGTTCCTCTACCTTGACGAAGGCGATCCTAAACAAAGAGCAAATCTTTCTCCGTATCAACTGGCGAGCCGGCTTTCCTATTTTCTTTGGAGCACCATGCCGGATGAGGCTTTAATGAAAGCCGCTGCCAACGGGAAATTGGTGGCATACAAGGACATCATCGCACAGGTGGAGCGGATGCTTGACGATCCGAAGGCCGAAGCTTTCTCGCGCCACTTTACGGACGGCTGGCTGAGGCTTGACAAGCTTGGGAAAATGCCGCCCGGGCCGAAACAATTTCCGACCTATTTAAAGCGGCGACTTGAGGACGCGATGCGCACCGAGACGCAGATGTTGGTCAGCCATTTGGTGAAGGAGAATCGGCCGATAAGCGATTTCCTCGATGCCGATTACACCTTCATCAACGACAATCTGGCTGAGCATTACGGGGTTCCGGGTGTTGATGGCGAACGCTTTCGAAAAGTGTCCCTTCCCCCCGAGGTTCGTCGGCGCGGTCTGACCGGTCACGCCAGTGTGTTGACGGCATCAGCCAATGGGGTTGAAACCTCGCCGGTGTTGCGTGGCATGTGGGTTTTGGAAAGTCTTTTGGGGACACCACCACCACCGCCGCCACCCGATGTTCCGCCGATCGAACCCGACACGCGCGGCACTTTGACGATTCGAGATCAGCTGGCGAAACACCGCGAGGTGGCAGCCTGTGCCGATTGTCATAACAAGATTGACCCTTGGGGATTTGCTCTNGAATCATATGGCCCCATTGGTGGGTTGCGCACCCGTTANCCGAAATCGGGNAATAGGGGGAAAGGGCCNGTGATTGATCTCTCGGCGAGCCTNCCATCNGGNAANNNAATTGCGGATGAAGGCGAACTCCGGGCCGCCNTACTCGATCGCAAGGACATGTTTCTGAAAAATCTCCTCCATCAACTCCTCACCTACGGGACCGGTCGGGAGCCCCAACTTGTCGATCATGCCGAGTTGGAAAAGCTTGAGGAACAAATCAAGCGGCGAGGCTATGGAATGCGTGACCTTGTCACGCTGGCTGCCGCCAGCAAGGCCTTCCGGCGACGATAGCTAATTACTTCAAAATATGAAAACGACAAACCGTCGACAGTTTCTCCGGGGTCTAGGTGTCTCCTTGGCTCTCCCTTCACTCGAATCATTGCACGCAGCGTCGCCGAACACCCGGGCAACAGCCGAGCGATTCGTTTGCGTCTCTCCCACCTACGGCATGTATCCTGGTGGCTTCTTTCCGCAGGAGACCGGCGCGGATTANTTGATGCCATCGTTGCTCGAGCCGCTCGAAGAGCATCGCAANGANCTNANNATNTTNACNAATCTNGATCACCCCGGAGTTGGTGGTGGGCACGGCTGCAGCAATACCTTCCTCAATGGTCGCGAGATCAAGGACATACGCGATCCGCAACAGATGTTATCCCTCGATCAGCTCCTCGCCGAGGAGTTGGGCCAGGAGACACGCTTTCCCTCCCTTCAGCTCGGCTCAGGTGGATTTTCCTGGTCCCGCGCGGGGATCCAGCGTCCCACCGATGGCGACCCGACCCGTGTCTTTGCCAAATTGTTTTTGAATGAANCTTCAAAGACGAAAACCCGCACCCGTCAGTTTCTCGATGAGGATGCCAGTATTTTGGATGTCGTTCTNGAAGATGCCAGGCGTCTGGAGAAGCGGCTCTCCAGAAATGATCAGGNTAAACTGGGTGAGTATTTGAATNCGATNCGGGAGGTGGAATTGAAACTNCAGCGGCGGAAGGATTGGCTGGATGTCGACAANCCCAAGGTGAAGAACACGGTTCTNACNGGAGAAGACAACGACGAGTTGCAAGTCGATTTGGCTTATCCCTACAACACTGCCGTCTTCTATGACCTCATGGTCCTGGCATTACAGACCAACTCGACCCGGGTCATCACATACGGTCATCCCGGAGGAAACCGCCTCTTTCCCTTTGATGGTATTTCGTTGGGTTATCACTCGCTCACCCATCACGGCAAACGCCCGGATTTGGTCAAGCAGCTTGCGATTATCGAGGGGTTTTACGCACAGCAGTTTGCGGGCTTCTTATCGAAACTCAAATCGACAAAAGACGCCGAAGGACGTCCGTTNCTCGATACCACGACTGTTTTGTTTGGGAGCGGGATGGGCAACGCCAGTTCGCANTCGAGCCGCAACCTCCCNATCATTGCCGCAGGAGGTGGCATGAAGCANGGNAAGCACCATCGCTTTGATCGAGAAGGCCGCGACGGCCGTCCGCTCTCGGACTTATTTGTCACATTGCTGCAACAGCTCGGAGTTGAGCGGGAGGAGTTTNCGACCAGCCAAAGCAACCTCAACGATCTGCTCACATGAGAGCCAAAGAAATCAGCGCGGTCATAGGGCTCTTCGTGACTGTTGCGGCCTCGACCTCTCGGGCCGATGTGGCGCTCCAACCCTTTTTGNAGAACTACTGTNTTCAATGTCACGGGGCGGAAAAACAAAAGGGTGATCGACGTTTTGATCTGCTCGGCGCCGATCTCAAAAANCACGACGACGCTGAGAGTCTTCAGGAGATTCTTGATCAACTTAATCTGGGTGAGATGCCTCCCGAGGAAGAAAAGCAACCGTCTGCTGAAGAGTTGAAAACAATCGTCGCCGAGTTGACCGAGACACTACAGCGTGCCCGCATTGCCGCACGGGAGAACTCCGGGAGGGCTGTGTTGCGGAGGCTCAATCGAGCTGAGTATCGCAACACGATCCGGGATCTCTTCGCACTCAANATGGTTGATTTTGATCCGACCATNGGATTTCCGTCNGATGACTCGGTCGAAGGATTTGACAATGTCGGTGAGGGANTGGTCACTTCAGACTACCTCTTGCAGAACTATCTCGAAGCGGCCCGAAAGGTCGCCGANAAAGCGATTCGTCCCGGACCCCGCCCGGAGAAGATTCATTTCATTTCCAAAGGCGAGGAGATTGGTGGAACGATGCGTGGATTCCGTTCGGAGGTCGCACGCATGACTATTAAGCTTCGCCAGCCGCTCAACNTGTCACAACTTCGCAAGAGAGGTGTGCCGGCGGACGGGGAATATGTCATCCGGGCCAAGGCGCTCGCCCACCAACGCAAGTCCCGCTACAAGGATGAGGANCTGCGCTNCAATTCCGACGAGCCCATGCGNCTCTCGATCAGTATTGATTCGCGGGAGCTTGGAGCGACTGCTCATCGCACGATTGGTGAGTTTGAGATAAGGGATGACGAGATTACCACGATTGAGCATCGCGTATGGCTGGACCGAGGATTTAATTTTAACCTTCATTGGGCCAACGGTCCGAACGGTTCGTTCAAGCGAATCATGCGTAAGGTGTTGCCGAAATACACTGAGGACGCGATCTATCCGCTGCGCAATCCACCCGAAATGTATATCGGATCAGGCCCCGAGCTTCACGTTTATGAACTCGAGATCGAGGGGCCGTTTTATGATGAATGGCCTCCTGCGGGGTTTGCCCGGTATTTTCCGGACCCNCCNAAAAAACCGGACTCTGAATACCTCGACGCTTCATTGTCGAGGCTTGCCGCGAGNGCCTTTCGTCGNCCNGTGTCCTCTGCTGAATTACAACCNTATCTGGCTCTGGCAAATCGGCACTTNGAGAAGCACAAAGACTTCTGGGCAGCCGCGAAGTATGGCGTGCGTGCGATTCTCACCTCTCCGAACTTTATTTACCTCGCGGAGGAGGGGTCGAAGAAGCTCACCCGTAATGAACTTGCGACGCGGCTCTCCTACTTTCTGTGGAGCTCCATGCCGGATGCCGAGTTGCTCGCGGCGTCGCTCGAAGAACCAGACGTGCTGCGCAATCAAGTCGGGCGGATGTTGCAGGATCCAAGGTCCTCGGCCTTCGTCGAGAATTTCGCCGGTCAGTGGCTTGGACTGCGCAAGCTCGGAGAGATGCCGCCGGACCCGGAAAAGAATCGCGGTTACTACGCTGATGATTTGGAAAGTGCGATGCGTGAGGAAACACATCGACTGTTCCGGCACATCCTCGATGGCAATCGGAGTATACTTGAATTTATCAATGCGGATTACACCTTCCTTAATGCTGCCCTTGCCCGGCATTATGACATTCCGGGGGTTGATTCAGATGAGTTTCAAATGGTTGCGTTAAAGGCGGATCACCATCGCGGTGGTTTGCTTGGTCATGGCAGTATTCTTACCGCCACTTCCAATGGCATCGAAACCCAACCGGTAGTGCGCGGAGTTTGGATTCTCGAAAATCTCTTGGGAACACCGCCGCCACCTCCACCGCCAGATATCGAACCGATCGAGCCCGATACGCGCGGACTCAATACCATGCGTGAGTTGATGGAAAAGCATCGTGATAATCCTACCTGCTTTGAGTGTCATCGCCGAATTGATCCACTCGGTCTTGCGATGGAAAATTTTGATCATGTTGGCGTTTGGAGGGAGCGATATGCTAAGAAATCATTGATCGATCCATCGGGGAAAATGGTCGATGGAACCCCGATTGACGGGCCGGATTCGATTCGTAACTACCTGCTCAAGCGGACGAACCAATTCACTCACTGCCTTTCTGAAAAGTTGTTTATCTACGCCCTTGGACGCCGTATCAGCTTTACTGATCGCGAAGATATCGACCGAATTGTTCTTGAGGTGTCGGAACAGGGGTTTGGTCTGCAGGAACTAATTCAAAAAATCGTGGCCAGCGAAACTTTCCAAAGTAAATGAGAATCCCACTTGTCATCTTCACCTTTTTGGCCTCTTTCCATTCTCCGGCTATTGCCGGGGACGATAATCGTCCAAACCTGGTGTTGATCCTCGCCCGGGATCTCACTCGCGGGCATTTGGAGTGTTACGGTGGGAAGCATTCTTCGCCGAACATCGATCGTCTGGCAAAAGAAGGAGTTCGCTATGAAACAGCATGGCGGATGCCTGATGAAAATCTCAGTAAAAAGACGCTCTTTTCGGGGCGCTATCCCAGTCACCATGAGAAGGCGCCGTCACTGTCAGCCTTACTTGAAAAGTCCGGTTATCAGAACGGAGGAATGAACATTGATTTGGAGAAGAGTCTTTCTTTCCTCGCGCAGGCCCAGGGAAGTCAGCCATTTTTCATGATTCATTTTTTCGGGAGTGAAGGAGCTAAGGTCGATCACCAAGTCGGGAAGCTGCTATCAGCCATCGAAAAGAACGAATTCAAAAAACACACCCTGGTGATGCTCACCAGCGAAGGCGGAAGTGGGAAAGCAAAGACGGATTTTGAAGTTCGCGTCCCTTTTATTGTCAGAGCTCCGTTTCTGGTCGGGCAAGGTCGTGTCAGCAAGGATCTTGTCGACTTCACGGATATTCTGCCGACCTTTCTGAGCCTGGCAAAAATCGCAAACACCGACGCCTTGAAATCTGATGGGAAGTCGATCGTGCCCAGTTTGACCGGGAGCGATGATCCCTTTGAAAAGCGGAACTGGATTTGTTCTGAATCAGGGGGATTCCGGATGGTGCGCGATTGGCAGCATATTCTGGATACGGAAGGAAACTTTCACGATCTGCGGAGCGATCCCCGGCAAGCGAAGGAAGTCAGCCCTCTCGACAAGCAGGCTCCGGGACGCCGAACGCGCCTGCAAATGATGTTGGACCGATTTCTCTGATCTATTTCGACCTTGGCTTGATTGGAGCATTTTCCTCGTTTGAGGAGGGCACAAATTTTCTGGCCTGAGCCAAAGCGGTGGCTCACTTCAAGGTCCTGAAAGCTTACTCTGATCAGAAGCGGACTCCGGCCGCAACGACGCCCGAACTCCTCGATCTGATGCAGTCGGATCCCAGTTGGAACTAGAGCTCCGTAATGAAAATATTGCGGAAGTAGTGCTGGCCGCCGCCGGGGACTTCGGCTTGCACGGCGATGAACCCGGCTTCGAGGTCTTCCAGTCCGTCGCCTTTCCAGGCATCCTTACCGTTGATCTGGAGAGAGATTTTTGAGCCGTTCACGGTGAGCTTGAATTTATTCCACTCGCGGTCTTTCAGGAGACCTTTGCTGGAGGCTCCTTCGATGCCACCGACGTCACCTTCTTTGCCTTTCAGGAGATTGGCCTGATAGCGCTTGGGCCAGGGACGGCCTTTGGGGACGGAGGTGTAGCGGAAGTAAACGCCGCTGTCCCATTTGTCCTCGCCGAGGGCCTTCCATTCGTATTCGAGAACGAAGTTTTGATATTTCTTCGCGGTTTGGACCAAGCCGTTGCCGCTTTTGATGAACATATTGCCATCCTTCACCTCGGCTTCGCATTTGAGGATCGACCATCCTTTGAGGTCTTTTCCGTTGAAGAGGGAAACGCGCTTCTCCTGGGCGGAAGAAAATCCGGAAGTGAGGAGAGAGGCTGCGAGGACGAGTGGGAAGGCGAAAGCTTTTTTCATCATGGTCCGAGAGAATACGCGAATTGTGGGGCGATCTGACAAGGAATTAATGAGGACTTGTCCAAAATTGGGCAGGATGCGCCGGGTTTCTTTCTTTCATTGCTCCGGAGTCAGTGAAAAGTCCTTTCAATTCAATCATGAAAGTTAATCTCCTTTTCACATCATCCCTCCTTCTTTTCGCCGTGGCGGCATTCTCTCATGCCAAAGAAAAGCCGGTCAAAGTCTTCATTCTCTCCGGGCAGTCTAATATGGTGGGTGCCGGGAAAATCGATGGGGGTGGAGCGCGTTGGGGTGATGAAATGATCGACCCGGTCGTTTCGGTTTACGAGGGAACCTACGATCCCAAGGCTGATTACGACGCCTTGAAGCCAAGCAAGACCCTGAAGTTGGAGAGCTTTGGTGGAACCAAACCCACGCCGTATCCGGGTGGGGGCGTGCAAGTGACGAGAGGCTTTGTGCAATTGAAAGAAACCGGGATGTATGAATTTCGTCCCGGTTACGGTGGATCGTCGAACTGCCTCATGGAGGTCGGCGGAAAGGAAGTGCACCGGCAGGAAGCGGGCGGCGAGGCGGTGCGTTCCGAGGTCAAATTAGAAGGAGGGAAAAAGGTGCCTTTCAAGATTACCTATTTCACGGGCGATGCCAATGGCTTGGGCTGGACCGCTCGGCTGGATGTGCCGGGATCGCTGAAGACACTGGTGAAGTTTGGTGGAAAGTATCCCTACTTAATGAATGACAAAGGTCAGTGGACGGCTCGTGATGATGTTTACTATCGAGGCGTGGTGACCGCGACCGGAAGTCGTTGGATGGGAGTGGCCGGAGGAAGAATCGGACCGGAGTTGGGATTTGGCCATTCCGTCGGTGAAGCCATTGATGAGCCGGTGCTCGTTTTGAAAACCTCACAGGGTAATCGTTCCCTCGGATGGGATTTTCTCCCACCCGGAAGCAAGCAGTATGAATACGATGGGAAAATTTATGCGGGTTACAAAGAGTCGCCCTTGAGTTGGGATAAAGGCAGCGAGCCGGAGCCGATCAATTGGTATGCCGGAAAGCAATACGACGAATGCTTTAAAGCGGCCCACGAGGTGCTTAATGATTTTGACGCGCAATTTCCACACTGGAAGGGAAGAGGCTACGAGATCGCCGGCTTCGCCTGGTGGCAGGGTGACAAGGATCGCTACAATCTCGCGCACGCCAAAAAGTATGAGGAGAACCTCGTGCATCTTATCAAGACATTGCGCCGTGAATTCAAAGCGCCTAAGGCTAAGTTCATTGTCGCCACTCTTGGACAAACCGCGAAGGACAGCACCGACCTTAATGAGAAGCTCATATTGGATGCCCAACTCGCCGTCGATGGAGCGACTGGAAAATATTCCGACTTCAAGGGGAACGTCGGCACCGTCTTCACCCATCCGCTCAGCCAGGGCGGAGCTTCGAACAGCCATTATAATGGCAATGCCCAAACATACATGGATGTGGGCCTCGCGATGGGCGAGGCGATGGTGAGATTGCTTCAGGGAAAGTGAGCAATTCGCCCGACGACTTTTAGCGAGGGCAGGGGCCGATGGTTCCTCCCTCGACGAGTTCTGCCCTGGTGAGAGTTTGATGGAGGTCCGTCTTTCCGGCGGCGATATTTTTGACCCAGGCGATGGCACGACGGACGACCGGACGCGAATCCCAACGCACGTGGGCGATGGGGGGGGTGATCCAGGAGAAGGAGAGATCAGGGTCGGAGCAGATCAGTGAGATATCTTTTGGAGGGTGGATACCGCGTCGTGCGAGATGATTCATGACGGCATGGAAAATGACGGCTTCGTCGACGAGCAAGGCTGTAGGCGGCGTAAGGCGGAAGAGATCTTCGAGGACTTGGGCCAAGCCTTCCGGGGTGCCATCCCATTCGGGAAGATTGTAGGGACCAAAGGGCAAGCCGTGTTGCGCCATCTCAGCGATGATTGCCCGTTCACGGGACCCAGGTCCAGCCAGGTGATGGCTCTCCCGCTGGATCAAAGCGATCCGCTTGTGACCGAGGGAAATCAATTTTTGAATGATCTCACGTCCCACACGTTCGTGGTCGGGGCCGACTCCGGCGATGGGGAGCTGGCGTCGTCGGCCAAAAAATGCGAAGACTGGCAGGTCTTGCTTAAAAAACCATTCGAGGACATCCCGTGAAGCCGCGCAGACGATCCAGGCATCTGCCTGCGTCTCCTTAACCAAGCGCTGAATGCGTGAAACATTCATGTCCAGCTCGAGGAGAGTTTTTGGCGGATCGACGATCTTGTGGCCTGCATGTTCAATGCGATGTCTGAGATCGACCATGTAGTCTTCGGACCGGCCCGCAGGTTCGTATCCGAAAATGGCAACGCGGATGGC
>NHEN01000147.1 GCA_002172625.1 Verrucomicrobiaceae bacterium TMED86
GCAGGTGCCGCTGCACAAGACCCAAACAGATAGCTTGCCAGGGTCAAGTGCAAGGCGCAAGCGCCGTGCATTCATCGTGTCGTCGACTTCAACGAACTCGACGACCACGCCCAGCAGCGTCGAGCGCATGCACCACATTTTGTGCTGCGCCGGCACGACCGTCATGCTTCGGTACTACGACTACTACAAAGGCACAGGTTTCGGGGGTGCAAGCAAGGCGGAGATCCGCGCATACCGCTGCCCCATCAAGGCACTCATGCAAGGAGACGCCAACAAGAAGATGCGCAAGCATGAAAACGCGCAGACCTCGCCCCCGGCCACGATGCACGCACACGTCGCGCACCTCGGCGACGCCGACGACGAGAACTGCTGCCCATGCTGCCAAGAAGCAGAGCTGCAACCCAAGAAGGTACGCTTTCAAGCGAGCGGATCGTGGCCCGTCGCCCGGGGCGAAGCAGCTACGCCGCCCCACCGCAAACAAGGACCCAGGCTCCGCCCGCCGCGTGCTGGATCGCCGCGTGGAACAGCGCCGCTGGCCTTTAGAACTCCCATCGAGTCAACCGCTCAGGTACGAAACTGCCGGCCAGATGCTCTTACAAGCGATGCTGGGCCGCCGCTGCAGGGCAGCAACCTCCGAAGTCAAGGAGAGCGTACAACAGCGGAGGCCGCTGCGCCAACTGCCCAGGGGGAGCCAACCCAGGGGGAGCGTACAACAGCGGCGGCCGCCGCGCTAGCCGCCCAGGGGGAGCCAACTCAGGGGGAGCCAACAACTGCGCACACCACCTGGATGGCGATGCCGGCTAAATACAGCAGACAGTTTCGCAAGGCGGCTGGCATCTTGAAGCACAACGTCAAGCCGCACCAGGAATGGCATATCGACTGGGCAATAATGGGGCAGGAAACGCTAGGCCTGGACGGCGAAGGCTACACGCTGGCCGTCCTCGATATCGGCTCAAACCTCGGTGCTGTCATTAATACCCGCACGCGCGAGGACCCATGGGAAGAGCTCCGTGAACTCGCAGCGCTTTGGGGACACGTCCCTAAAGCTATCCGCGGGGACGGAGCCAAAGAATTCTTCCACGCAAAAGGTTTCAAAGCGTGGCGCGCCAAGGAGAAAATCGTGTTCGACCCAGTAGAACCTTACCGACACACCATGCAGGGCTACATCGAGAATCTAGTCAAGCAAATCAAGGTACATAGCAGGTGCATTCTAAAGCATGCAAACTTGCCCGCGCGCTTTTGGTCAGAGACTACAAAGCTGTACATGGCCATGCGCAACATCATGCCGACCGCAAAGCAGTCGGTACCATTCCTCGCTGCCCAACCGCATCAGCTGCATTTTGATCCTGCTTTGCTGCTGCATCGCCCGGGCTGCTTGGTGGTGGTCAAGTACCCCAAAGATCATCCACGCGTCACGGACACATCTAACGGCACCAGGGGCGCCTGCGGTGTCTTCCTGGGTTGCCATCCCAGCTCCCCTCTGGTCAAAGTCTGGATGCCAAGCACAGGCGAGATTGGATACTTCAAAGAGGTCGAGTTTTTCGACGACAAGCTGCCTTTTGTCGACCCCACCTGCATGCCAGACAGGACCGGTTTCTCTGACGCCGACATCGAGGCGCTTCGCAGGCCAAACGTTCGCCAGCCGACTCGAGCTAGCGTGCGCGTACAAGAGGCCCAAAAGCCCCCACGCGACGCAGCCGACAACGGGAAGGAACTCGACGCAGTCACCCAAGCTATGCACGCAGACGCTGCAGACCTCATCCTTGAGGCCACGGACAAAGCATTGGCTACCTTCAGTGCGAAACGAAACCTCGTGCTCGACCTGAAGAAGGACGCATTTTTCGACAGGACATGGAAAGTCAAGTGCGTCGACACGAACGTGCGTGGTGGGCGTGTGTATATCACGCTTGAAACCGTGCAGGGAGAAAATCCCGCTCTTACCGCGCAGGAACAAGGTAAAGTTTTCGACATGCCAGTCTCGCGAGGGAAAGACCTTCGCGACACAAATCTGCGCCGCGCAATTGAGCTGAGCATGCCAGGCACGCGCACCATGCAGAGCCTGCTCGAGTATTGCGACGCCCCCGCTCCCTACCCATCTTTTGAGGGGGAGAAAGGCAAGGCCAAGAAAGCGAAAGAAGAGGTAATACGCGTAAAGGGCAGAGAGTTCAACGCGGACCTCAAGATTGACACCATTGACAACCCTACGCTCGCACGCATATTGCTCTGGTACCAGAAGCCGCTGGAAATCCAGGACGGCGAAATAGTCGAGCCAATTGGAGTCCGCCGGAACAAGACCAGAACCTACCTTGAGTACAGGTTCATTGCGCCAGAACATAAAGCGAAACAGCAACAACTGGGTATGATCGAGATGTCTAACTCGTCGAGCGGAAAGCACAGCGTGCGCGATATACTTAACTTCATGCATGACATGCCAGATACGCTAGGTGATATAGGCATCAGCGCGAGCACAGCGCAAGCAGCGCGTGCGGCTAAGCTGGCAGCATGGAAAGTCATGTTGCAGGATTGGCGAGAAGTAGGCCCGCACACGACTGCGTGGACAGCGGAACGCGATGAAGATGCGCGTAGACTAGCCGCAAAGCAGCAGGAATTCAACGAGAACCCGTTCAGCGATGAGCACCTGCAAATGCGATGGGCGATGGTTGCTCAGGCAGACCTGCAAGAAGATGCAACAGAGGAAGAGACGGATAAAGCTATCCACGACCTCTCATGGATTGACATCACGGAACCGGATCCAAAGCACAACGGGGCAGCCATGCGTAACAAGCGACTTGCACCGATATGGGAGGAAGAGCAGGGAATCGAAATTACGGGCCTGTTCAAACGTGGCTGCCTGAAAAAGGTTAAGAGGAGCGACCTGCCTGTGGGCACAAGAGTGATAGCTTCGCGATACCACTACAAGATCAAGCGCCACTCAGCAGGAGAGCATAAACTCAAAGTCAAAAGGCTTAAGGTACGACTAGTCGTGCAAGGGCAGCATATGTCCAAAGACAAAGGAGACTTCAAAGATGCTTTCAGTCCTGTTCCCCACCTGTCTGGTGTGCGATGTTGTATGTCTGTTGCGACCGGTATGAAGTGGAAAGCCGTAGGCGTCGATCTTACACAGGGGTTCATCCAAGCCGAGCTACCGAAGGACGGAAAGCCCATCTACATCTCGCCGCCCCCTGGACACGACGAAGAGCCGGGCGTGGTGTACCAAGTCCTAAAGCCCCTGTACGGCATGCCGCATTCAGGGAGGTGTCTGCATGTCACTTGGTCCAATTGGCTAGAAGAACAGGGATTCCAGAAGGCCGGATACGAAGGGTCGATGTGGAGCAGAAAAGACAAGGACGGGGACACCATTCTGGTAGCCACTCACGTCGATGACAGCATCGTGACAGGCTCGAACGACGAGAAGATAGACGCATTCATCGCTAAGCTGCTTGACAGATTCGATGGCACCTGCGAGCGCAACCTCACAGAGATGCTCGGCATGGAGTGGGAGCGCGATGTCGAAGCAGGTACCAGCACGCTGCATCAGAAAGCCTTTACTGAGAAGCTTCTGAAAGCTTTCGGATTCTGGCAGTACAGCAAGCCAACCAAGACGCCGCAGGCGCCGGGCACGCGCTTAAGCGCGGATGATATGCCTGATGTTGCTGACCCAGTACTACATCGCAGATACCGCGCCATAGTCGGTGCACTGGGATGGCTCAATCAGGGCACAAGACCCGACATTAGTCATGCTTATTCTGAGCTATCCAAGTTTGTGCAGCGCCCAGGGCAAAAGCACATGGATGCAGCCGAATACTGCTTAAAGTACCTCTCAGGAACCGCAGACCTATGCATTCATTATGGACGCACAAAGGATGGAAATACTGAGGGGAGAGAGCTCAACAATCTGTGGGGATGGGTGGATGCAGATTTCGCTGCTGACCTTGACACACGACGCTCGCACACAGGCTACATCATCATGATGAACGGCGGGCCCATAAGCTGGAAGTCAGTCAAGCAGAAGAGCGTGTCCCTCAGCACTGCGGAGAGCGAGTGGTATGCTGCCAGTGAGGCAGGAAAGGAGCTGCTATACCTACGCATTATCATGCGTGATTTTGGCTTCCTCCAGCGTGGACCTTCGTATCTGTATGAAGACTCGCGTGCCGTCATCTGCATGGCGGAGAATCCTAGCAATCGGAAGGGAGCGCGCCACATCGATACGCGTGAGCACTTCGTGGACCAACTCGTGAAGGACAGGATCGTCATGCTGCAGCAGTGTAGGACCAACAAGATGGTAGCTGATGCACTGACAAAGAACCTGCCTGCGCCTGCTTTCGAGCAACATAGGGCTACCATGTTGGGTGAAGATGAGGCACCTTTCTCAGCTATGCTATGCCGCGCTAGGGACTGAGATACATGCCCTGACGTGCCAGTGAGAGCACACACTATAGATACACGTGCAGGCCAAGGGGGAGAGCAATAACGTGACCCTCTAGCATGTTGAGAGAGAGAACGGAACTACTGTTCCGTAGCGCACGAACTCGAAAATGTCGTTGCTGTCGTTAGGTGCAGCCATTCAAAAAAGGGCCAGGCTCGAGAGAGCCGGTCGTTCGCTTGAGTAAAGGATGCAAGCATGAGCAACATGGGACGAGGGTCTCCGTCATAAGTGGCAAGAGCCACGCGACCCTGCCGCTTCGCTCCAAGGGCGCCACCGCTAAGCCGCGGCGCTCCCTGGCAGAGACCCGAGGCCGTCGCTACGCCACGGCCGCCCCCATGACCTCGATTACGATCGCCGGGCCCAAATTCTCCGGCAAGCCGGGAGACTGGCCTGAGACGAAGACAGAGATTGTCGACGCTTTCAACAACGCCGGTTTCAACTTCGTCACTTCAATGGGCGAGCTACTCTTCAAATACGCGGGTTCGGGCGACCACAGCGACTGGAAAGAAGAAGGCCTGAAAAAGCACTTCAAGGAGAAAAGCTGGCCCATCCGGCTGATCTCGCTCCGCTCCGAGATCACCAAGAGGACTCTGGACACGAAGAGCGAGGAGTACACCGCGCTCCCGGACGACGAAAAGAAAGAGCTGCGAGATTTCAAGGTGACGGAGTGGTTCCAGCAGGCAAACCGGGCGTGCATTAAGGCACTGAAGGACCACCTCGTACCCAAGAAGGACAAAGGCGGCCCGCACGTAGTGCAGCTGCGCCAGATCTTCATGACGTCCGCAGTGACCGATATCATAAACGGCGACGGAAACGTCGACCTCAAGATGGCTGAGGAAATATGGAACTTCCCCGCCGTGACCATCTACGCGGACCTGCTTGCGCTCTTCGAAGGCAAAGGTCGCTCTGGGGCCTCGAGCTTCTGGAGCATCATGACCGTAGCCATCAAGAGCGTCAATCCCCGCATAAAGGGAAATCAGGGCGACTCGACCGCCTATGCGGTAGCGCGCGGCGAACTGCAAACAGCATGGCAGGCGCTCAAGAAAATGTATGAGGACGAAGACGAACCCCTTGAGGCCCTCATCGATCGCCTCCAAGCGGAGCAGCACCTCGAGATGATGCGGCTGCTCGTCTCGCACCCAGCAGAAGGCCATGCATGGGAGCACGGATACAAGAAATGCGTCGCGATGCAAGGGCCGAAAGGCGGCGGTCTCACTCTTGCGCGCACCGAAAAGTGCGTTACGGAGGCAATGAACTTGCTCGCGCAGCCAGCACGCGCAGGCGCACAAGACCGCCAGCGTGAGCACGCCGGCAAGGACCAAGACGCCCTGAAAGGTTTCATCGACAGAATGGTCGATCAAAAGCTCGCAGGAGCCGCAGGCCCGGCGGCGGGCAAGCGCAAACAGACGCCGGGGAAGAAGCCCGTGGGCAGCCGCCCTGGTGGCGGCGCACGGCGCGAGCTAGAACAGCTCAAAAAGGATGCGTGCGAGCATTGCGGCAAAAAGCATGCGGGCGAATGCAGGTACAAGCCGGGCAGCAAGACAGCTCTGAAAGCAGAGGCGAGGGCGCTGAAAGCAGCAGCCGAGCTCTCCGAGAAGGAGAGCGGAGAGGATTCTGGGGTTGATGGGGAAGAAAGTGATGAGAACTATTCCCGTGTGTCTTCCCTCTCGCACACCTCTCGGGCGCGCACTCCCTCGCAAGCACAGCTGTTTATTGCGAAATCTGCGCGCACGGCATACCCAGACACGCAGGCTGAAGTTTCTGTCTCAAACTCTCGAGAGGACGTCGTGCGCATACATCCCCGCCAAGCAAAATTGCAAGGCCTGCTCGGAAAGCCTCAGGTCGCTCAGTTTGCCGACCTNGCNTTTCGCCTGCGCACAGACACCGGGAAACCGTTCATGCTGCGATTGCGAAACCCGGGGCTGTTCCTGCCGCAAGCAAAGGAAATCCTGCTCGCACACCAAGACCTGGAGGACGCTGGAGTCCGCGTCAACTACCACACAGGGGTCATGCGCGCACCTCGCGGCCAGGTCATCACGATGCAAAAGAGGGGCGCTGTCTGGCAGGTGCCGCTGCACAAGACCCAAACAGATAGCTTGCCAGGGTCAAGTGCAAGGCGCAAGCGCCGTGCATTCATCGTGTCGTCGACTTCAACGAACTCGACGACCACGCCCAGCAGCGTCGAGCGCATGCACCACATTTTGTGCTGCGCCGGCACGACCGTCATGCTTCGGTACTACGACTACTACAAAGGCACAGGTTTCGGGGGTGCAAGCAAGGCGGAGATCCGCGCATACCGCTGCCCCATCAAGGCACTCATGCAAGGAGACGCCAACAAGAAGATGCGCAAGCATGCAAACGCGCAGACCTCGCCCCCGGCCACGATGCACGCACACGTCGCGCACCTCGGCGACGCCGACGACGAGAACTGCTGCCCATGCTGCCAAGAAGCAGAGCTGCAACCCAAGAAGGTACGCTTTCAAGCGAGCGGATCGTGGCCCGTCGCCCGGGGCGAAGCAGCTACGCCGCCCCACCGCAAACAAGGACCCAGGCTCCGCCCGCCGCGTGCTGGATCGCCGCGTGGAACAGCGCCGCTGGCCTTTAGAACTCCCATCGAGTCAACCGCTCAGGTACGAAACTGCCGGCCAGCGATGCTGGGCCGCCGATGCAGGGCAGCAACCTCCGAAGTCAAGGAGAGCGTACAACAGCGGAGGCCGCTGCGCCAACTGCCCAGGGGGAGCCAACCCAGGGGGAGCGTACAACAGCGGCGGCCGCCGCGCTAGCCGCCCAGGGGGAGCCAACTCAGGGGGAGCCAACAACTGCGCACACCACCTGGATGGCGATGCCGGCTAAATACAGCAGACAGTTTCGCAAGGCGGCTGGCATCTTGAAGCACAACGTCAAGCCGCACCAGGAATGGCATATCGACTGGGCAATAATGGGGCAGGAAACGCTAGGCCTGGACGGCGAAGGCTACACGCTGGCCGTCCTCGATATCGGCTCAAACCTCGGTGCTGTCATTAATACCCGCACGCGCGAGGACCCATGGGAAGAGCTCCGTGAACTCGCAGCGCTTTGGGGACACGTCCCTAAAGCTATCCGCGGGGACGGAGCCAAAGAATTCTTCCACGCAAAAGGTTTCAAAGCGTGGCGCGCCAAGGAGAAAATCGTGTTCGACCCAGTAGAACCTTACCGACACACCATGCAGGGCTACATCGAGAATCTAGTCAAGCAAATCAAGGTACATAGCAGGTGCATTCTAAAGCATGCAAACTTGCCCGCGCGCTTTTGGTCAGAGACTACAAAGCTGTACATGGCCATGCGCAACATCATGCCGACCGCAAAGCAGTCGGTACCATTCCTCGCTGCCCAACCGCATCAGCTGCATTTTGATCCTGCTTTGCTGCTGCATCGCCCGGGCTGCTTGGTGGTGGTCAAGTACCCCAAAGATCATCCACGCGTCACGGACACATCTAACGGCACCAGGGGCGCCTGCGGTGTCTTCCTGGGTTGCCATCCCAGCTCCCCTCTGGTCAAAGTCTGGATGCCAAGCACAGGCGAGATTGGATACTTCAAAGAGGTCGAGTTTTTCGACGACAAGCTGCCTTTTGTCGACCCCACCTGCATGCCAGACAGGACCGGTTTCTCTGACGCCGACATCGAGGCGCTTCGCAGGCCAAACGTTCGCCAGCCGACTCGAGCTAGCGTGCGCGTACAAGAGGCCCAAAAGCCCCCACGCGACGCAGCCGACAACGGGAAGGAACTCGACGCAGTCACCCAAGCTATGCACGCAGACGCTGCAGACCTCATCCTTGAGGCCACGGACAAAGCATTGGCTACCTTCAGTGCGAAACGAAACCTCGTGCTCGACCTGAAGAAGGACGCATTTTTCGACAGGACATGGAAAGTCAAGTGCGTCGACACGAACGTGCGTGGTGGGCGTGTGTATATCACGCTTGAAACCGTGCAGGGAGAAAATCCCGCTCTTACCGCGCAGGAACAAGGTAAAGTTTTCGACATGCCAGTCTCGCGAGGGAAAGACCTTCGCGACACAAATCTGCGCCGCGCAATTGAGCTGAGCATGCCAGGCACGCGCACCATGCAGAGCCTGCTCGAGTATTGCGACGCCCCCGCTCCCTACCCATCTTTCGAGGGGGAGAAAGGCAAGGCCAAGAAAGCGAAAGAAGAGGTAATACGCGTAAAGGGCAGAGAGTTCAACGCGGACCTCAAGATTGACACCATTGACAACCCTACGCTCGCACGCATATTGCTCTGGTACCAGAAGCCGCTGGAAATCCAGGACGGCGAAATAGTCGAGCCAATTGGAGTCCGCCGGAACAAGACCAGAACCTACCTTGAGTACAGGTTCATTGCGCCAGAACATAAAGCGAAACAGCAACAACTGGGTATGATCGAGATGTCTAACTCGTCGAGCGGAAAGCACAGCGTGCGCGATATACTTAACTTCATGCATGACATGCCAGATACGCTAGGTGATATAGGCATCAGCGCGAGCACAGCGCAAGCAGCGCGTGCGGCAAAGCTGGCAGCATGGAAAGTCATGTTGCAGGATTGGCGAGAAGTAGGCCCGCACACGACTGCGTGGACAGCGGAACGCGATGAAGATGCGCGCAAACTAGCCGCACAGCAGCAGGAATTCAACGAGAACCCGTTCAGCGATGAGCACCTGCAGATGCGATGGGCGATGCTTGCTCAGGCAGACCTGCAAGAAGATGCAACAGAGGAAGAGATGGATAAAGCTATCCACGACCTCTCATGGATTGACATCACGGAACCGGATCCAAAGCACAACGGGGCAGCCATGCGTAACAAGCGACTTGCACCGATATGGGAGGAAGAGCAGGGAATCGAAATTACGGGCCTGTTCAAACGTGGCTGCCTGAAAAAGGTTAAGAGGAGCGACCTGCCTGTGGGCACAAGAGTGATAGCTTCGCGATACCACTACAAGATCAAGCGCCACTCAGCAGGAGAGCATAAACTCAAAGTCAAAAGGCTTAAGGTACGACTAGTCGTGCAAGGGCAGCATATGTCCAAAGACAAAGGAGACTTCAAAGATGCTTTCAGTCCTGTTCCCCACCTGTCTGGTGTGCGATGTTGTATGTCTGTTGCGACCGGTATGAAGTGGAAAGCCGTAGGCGTCGATCTTACACAGGGGTTCATCCAAGCCGAGCTACCGAAGGACGGAAAGCCCATCTACATCTCGCCGCCCCCTGGACACGACGAAGAGCCGGGCGTGGTGTACCAAGTCCTAAAGCCCCTGTACGGCATGCCGCATTCAGGGAGGTGTCTGCATGTCACTTGGTCCAATTGGCTAGAAGAACAGGGATTCCAGAAGGCCGGATACGAAGGGTCGATGTGGAGCAGAAAAGACAAGGACGGGGACACCATTCTGGTAGCCACTCACGTCGATGACAGCATCGTGACAGGCTCGAACGACGAGAAGATAGACGCATTCATCGCTAAGCTGCTTGACAGATTCGATGGCACCTGCGAGCGCAACCTCACAGAGATGCTCGGCATGGAGTGGGAGCGCGATGTCGAAGCAGGTACCAGCACGCTGCATCAGAAAGCCTTTACTGAGAAGCTTCTGAAAGCTTTCGGATTCTGGCAGTACAGCAAGCCAACCAAGACGCCGCAGGCGCCGGGCACGCGCTTAAGCGCGGATGATATGCCTGATGTTGCTGACCCAGTACTACATCGCAGATACCGCGCCATAGTCGGTGCACTGGGATGGCTCAATCAGGGCACAAGACCCGACATTAGTCATGCTTATTCTGAGCTATCCAAGTTTGTGCAGCGCCCAGGGCAAAAGCACATGGATGCAGCCGAATACTGCTTAAAGTACCTCTCAGGAACCGCAGACCTATGCATTCATTATGGACGCACAAAGGATGGAAATACTGAGGGGAGAGAGCTCAACAATCTGTGGGGATGGGTGGATGCAGATTTCGCTGCTGACCTTGACACACGACGCTCGCACACAGGCTACATCATCATGATGAACGGCGGGCCCATAAGCTGGAAGTCAGTCAAGCAGAAGAGCGTGTCCCTCAGCACTGCGGAGAGCGAGTGGTATGCTGCCAGTGAGGCAGGAAAGGAGCTGCTATACCTACGCATTATCATGCGTGATTTTGGCTTCCTCCAGCATGGACCTTCGTATCTGTATGAAGACTCGCGTGCCGTCATCTGCATGGCGGAGAATCCTAGCAATCGGAAGGGAGCGCGCCACATCGATACGCGTGAGCACTTCGTGGACCAACTCGTGAAGGACAGGATCGTCAAGCTGCAGCAGTGTAGGACCAACAAGATGGTAGCTGATGCACTGACAAAGAACCTGCCTGCGCCTGCTTTCGAGCAACATAGGGCTACCATGTTGGGTGAAGATGAGGCACCTTTCTCAGCTATGCTATGCCGCGCTAGGGACTGAGATACATGCCCTGACGTGCCAGTGAGAGCACACACTATAGATACACGTGCAGGCCAAGGGGGAGAGCAATAACGTGACCCTCTAGCATGTTGAGAGAGAGAACGGAACTACTGTTCCGTAGCGCACGAACTCGAAAATGTCGTTGCTGTCGTTAGGTGCAGCCATTCAAAAAAGGGCCCAGGCTCGAGAGAGCCGGTCGTTCGCTTGAGTAAAGGATGCAAGCATGAGCAACATGGGAGGAGGGTCTCCGTCATAAGTGGCAAGAGCCACGCGACCCTGCCGCTTCGCTCCAAGGGCGCCACCGCTAAGCCGCGGCGCTCCCTGGCAGAGACCCGAGGCCGTCGCTACGCCACGGCCGCCCCCATGACCTCGATTACGATCGCCGGGCCCAAATTCTCCGGCAAGCCGGGAGACTGGCCTGAGACGAAGACAGAGATTGTCGACGCTTTCAACAACGCCGGTTTCAACTTCGTCACTTCAATGGGCGAGCTACTCTTCAAATACGCGGGTTCGGGCGACCACAGCGACTGGAAAGAAGAAGGCCTGAAAAAGCACTTNAAGGAGAAAAGCTGGCNCATCCGGCTGATCTCGCTCCGCTCCGAGATCACCAAGAGGACTCTGGACACGAAGAGCGAGGAGTACACCGCGCTCCCGGACGACGAAAAGAAAGAGCTGCGAGATTTCAAGGTGACGGAGTGGTTCCAGCAGGCAAACCGGGCGTGCATTAAGGCACTGAAGGACCACCTCGTACCCAAGAAGGACAAAGGTGGCCCNCACGCAGTGCAGCTGCGCCAGATCTTCATGACGTCCGCAGTGACCGATATCATAAACGGCGACGGAAACGTCGACCTCAAGATGGCTGAGGAAATATGGAACTTCCCCGCCGTGACCATCTACGCGGACCTGCTTGCGCTCTTCGAAGGCAAAGGTCGCTCTGGGGCCTCGAGCTTCTGGAGCATCATGACCGTAGCCATCAAGAGCGTCAATCCCCGCATAAAGGGAAATCAGGGCGACTCGACCGCCTATGCGGTAGCGCGCGGCGAACTGCAAACAGCATGGCAGGCGCTCAAGAAAATGTATGAGGACGAAGACGAACCCCTTGAGGCCCTCATCGATCGCCTCCAANCGGAGCAGCACCTCGAGATGATGCGGCTGCTCGTCTCGCACCCAGCAGAAGGCCATGCATGGGAGCACGGATACAAGAAATGCGTCGCGATGCAAGGGCCGAAAGGCGGCGGTCTCACTCTTGCGCGCACCGAAAAGTGCGTTACGGAGGCAATGAACTTGCTCGCGCAGCCAGCACGCGCAGGCGCACAAGACCGCCAGCGTGAGCACGCCGGCAAGGACCAAGACGCCCTGAAAGGTTTCATCGACAGAATGGTCGATCAAAAGCTCGCAGGAGCCGCAGGCCCGGCGGCGGGCAAGCGCAAACAGACGCCGGGGAAGAAGCCCGTGGGCAGCCGCCCTGGTGGCGGNGCACGGCGCGAGCTAGAACAGCTCAAAAAGGATGCGTGCGAGCATTGCGGCAAAAAGCATGCGGGCGAATGCAGGTACAAGCCGGGCAGCAAGACAGCTCTGAAAGCAGAGGCGAGGGCGCTGAAAGCAGCAGCCGAGCTCTCCGAGAAGGAGAGCGGAGAGGATTCTGGGGTTGATGGGGAAGAAAGTGATGAGAACTATTCCCGTGTGTCTTCCCTCTCGCACACCTCTCGGGCGCGCACTCCCTCGCAAGCACAGCTGTTTATTGCGAAATCTGCGCGCACGGCATACCCAGACACGCAGGCTGAAGTTTCTGTCTCAAACTCTCGAGAGGACGTCGTGCGCATACATCCCCGCCAAGCAAAATTGCAAGGCCTGCTCGGAAAGCCTCAGGTCGCTCAGTTTGCCGACCTCGCTTTTCGCCTGCGCACAGACACCGGGAAACCGTTCATGCTGCGATTGCGAAACCCGGGGCTGTTCCTGCCGCAAGCAAAGGAAATCCTGCTCGCACACCAAGACCTGGAGGACGCTGGAGTCCGCGTCAACTACCACACAGGGGTCATGCGCGCACCTCGCGGCCAGGTCATCACGATGCAAAAGAGGGGCGCTGTCTGGCAGGTGCCGCTGCACAAGACCCAAACAGATAGCTTGCCAGGGTCAAGTGCAAGGCGCAAGCGCCGTGCATTCATCGTGTCGTCGACTTCAACGAACTCGACGACCACGCCCAGCAGCGTCGAGCGCATGCACCACATTTTGTGCTGCGCCGGCACGACCGTCATGCTTCGGTACTACGACTACTACAAAGGCACAGGTTTCGGGGGTGCAAGCAAGGCGGAGATCCGCGCATACCGCTGCCCCATCAAGGCACTCATGCAAGGAGACGCCAACAAGAAGATGCGCAAGCATGCAAACGCGCAGACCTCGCCCCCGGCCACGATGCACGCACACGTCGCGCACCTCGGCGACGCCGACGACGAGAACTGCTGCCCATGCTGCCAAGAAGCAGAGCTGCAACCCAAGAAGGTACGCTTTCAAGCGAGCGGATCGTGGCCCGTCGCCCGGGGCGAAGCAGCTACGCCGCCCCACCGCAAACAAGGACCCAGGCTCCGCCCGCCGCGTGCTGGATCGCCGCGTGGAACAGCGCCGCTGGCCTTTAGAACTCCCATCGAGTCAACCGCTCAGGTACGAAACTGCCGGCCAGTTGCTCTTACAAGCGATGCTGGGCCGCCGCTGCAGGGCAGCAACCTCCGAAGTCAAGGAGAGCGTACAACAGCGGAGGCCGCTGCGCCAACTGCCCAGGGGGAGCCAACCCAGGGGGAGCGTACAACAGCGGCGGCCGCCGCGCTAGCCGCCCAGGGGGAGCCAACTCAGGGGGAGCCAACAACTGCGCACACCACCTGGATGGCGATGCCGGCTAAATACAGCAGACAGTTTCGCAAGGCGGCTGGCATCTTGAAGCACAACGTCAAGCCGCACCAGGAATGGCATATCGACTGGGCAATAATGGGGCAGGAAACGCTAGGCCTGGACGGCGAAGGCTACACGCTGGCCGTCCTCGATATCGGCTCAAACCTCGGTGCTGTCATTAATACCCGCACGCGCGAGGACCCATGGGAAGAGCTCCGTGAACTCGCAGCGCTTTGGGGACACGTCCCTAAAGCTATCCGCGGGGACGGAGCCAAAGAATTCTT
Source organism: Verrucomicrobiaceae bacterium TMED86 (assembly GCA_002172625.1). Taxonomy (GTDB): domain Bacteria; phylum Verrucomicrobiota; class Verrucomicrobiia; order Verrucomicrobiales; family Akkermansiaceae; genus SW10. The sequence continues at coordinate 14,042 of NHEN01000147.1, forward strand.
CCACGCAAAAGGTTTCAAAGCGTGGCGCGCCAAGGAGAAAATCGTGTTCGACCCGGTAGAACCTTACCGACACACCATGCAGGGCTACATCGAGAATCTAGTCAAGCAAATCAAGGTACATAGCAGGTGCATTCTAAAGCATGCAAACTTGCCCGCGCGCTTTTGGTCAGAGACTACAAAGCTGTACATGGCCATGCGCAACATCATGCCGACCGCAAAGCAGTCGGTACCATTCCTCGCTGCCCAACCGCATCAGCTGCATTTTGATCCTGCTTTGCTGCTGCATCGCCCGGGCTGCTTGGTGGTGGTCAAGTACCCCAAAGATCATCCACGCGTCACGGACACATCTAACGGCACCAGGGGCGCCTGCGGTGTCTTCCTGGGTTGCCATCCCAGCTCCCCTCTGGTCAAAGTCTGGATGCCAAGCACAGGCGAGATTGGATACTTCAAAGAGGTCGAGTTTTTCGACGACAAGCTGCCTTTTGTCGACCCCACCTGCATGCCAGACAGGACCGGTTTCTCTGACGCCGACATCGAGGCGCTTCGCAGGCCAAACGTTCGCCAGCCGACTCGAGCTAGCGTGCGCGTACAAGAGGCCCAAAAGCCCCCACGCGAGGCAGCCGACAACGGGAAGGAACTCGACGCAGTCACCCAAGCTATGCACGCAGACGCTGCAGACCTCATCCTTGAGGCCACGGACAAAGCATTGGCTACCTTCAGTGCGAAACGAAACCTCGTGCTCGACCTGAAGAAGGACGCATTTTTCGACAGGACATGGAAAGTCAAGTGCGTCGACACGAACGTGCGTGGTGGGCGTGTGTATATCACGCTTGAAACCGTGCAGGGAGAAAATCCCGCTCTTACCGCGCAGGAACAAGGTAAAGTTTTCGACATGCCAGTCTCGCGAGGGAAAGACCTTCGCGACACAAATCTGCGCCGCGCAATTGAGCTGAGCATGCCAGGCAAGCGCACCATGCAGAGCCTGCTCGAGTATTGCGACGCCCCCGCTCCCTACCCATCTTTCGAGGGGGAGAAAGGCAAGGCCAAGAAAGCGAAAGAAGAGGTAATACGCGTAAAGGGCAGAGAGTTCAACGCGGACCTCAAGATTGACACCATTGACAACCCTACGCTCGCACGCATATTGCTCTGGTACCAGAAGCCGCTGGAAATCCAGGACGGCGAAATAGTCGAGCCAATTGGAGTCCGCCGGAACAAGACCAGAACCTACCTTGAGTACAGGTTCATTGCGCCAGAACATAAAGCGAAACAGCAACAACTGGGTATGATCGAGATGTCTAACTCGTCGAGCGGAAAGCACAGCGTGCGCGATATACTTAACTTCATGCATGACATGCCAGATACGCTAGGTGATATAGGCATCAGCGCGAGCACAGCGCAAGCAGCGCGTGCGGCAAAGCTGGCAGCATGGAAAGTCATGTTGCAGGATTGGCGAGAAGTAGGCCCGCACACGACTGCGTGGACAGCGGAACGCGATGAAGATGCGCGCAAACTAGCCGCACAGCAGCAGGAATTCAACGAGAACCCGTTCAGCGATGAGCACCTGCAGATGCGATGGGCGATGCTTGCTCAGGCAGACCTGCAAGAAGATGCAACAGAGGAAGAGATGGATAAAGCTATCCACGACCTCTCATGGATTGACATCACGGAACCGGATCCAAAGCACAACGGGGCAGCCATGCGTAACAAGCGACTTGCACCGATATGGGAGGAAGAGCAGGGAATCGAAATTACGGGCCTGTTCAAACGTGGCTGCCTGAAAAAGGTTAAGAGGAGCGACCTGCCTGTGGGCACAAGAGTGATAGCTTCGCGATACCACTACAAGATCAAGCGCCACTCAGCAGGAGAGCATAAACTCAAAGTCAAAAGGCTTAAGGTACGACTAGTCGTGCAAGGGCAGCATATGTCCAAAGACAAAGGAGACTTCAAAGATGCTTTCAGTCCTGTTCCCCACCTGTCTGGTGTGCGATGTTGTATGTCTGTTGCGACCGGTATGAAGTGGAAAGCCGTAGGCGTCGATCTTACACAGGGGTTCATCCAAGCCGAGCTACCGAAGGACGGAAAGCCCATCTACATCTCGCCGCCCCCTGGACACGACGAAGAGCCGGGCGTGGTGTACCAAGTCCTAAAGCCCCTGTACGGCATGCCGCATTCAGGGAGGTGTCTGCATGTCACTTGGTCCAATTGGCTAGAAGAACAGGGATTCCAGAAGGCCGGATACGAAGGGTCGATGTGGAGCAGAAAAGACAAGGACGGGGACACCATTCTGGTAGCCACTCACGTCGATGACAGCATCGTGACAGGCTCGAACGACGAGAAGATAGACGCATTCATCGCTAAGCTGCTTGACAGATTCGATGGCACCTGCGAGCGCAACCTCACAGAGATGCTCGGCATGGAGTGGGAGCGCGATGTCGAAGCAGGTACCAGCACGCTGCATCAGAAAGCCTTTACTGAGAAGCTTCTGAAAGCTTTCGGATTCTGGCAGTACAGCAAGCCAACCAAGACGCCGCAGGCGCCGGGCACGCGCTTAAGCGCGGATGATATGCCTGATGTTGCTGACCCAGTACTACATCGCAGATACCGCGCCATAGTCGGTGCACTGGGATGGCTCAATCAGGGCACAAGACCCGACATTAGTCATGCTTATTCTGAGCTATCCAAGTTTGTGCAGCGCCCAGGGCAAAAGCACATGGATGCAGCCGAATACTGCTTAAAGTACCTCTCAGGAACCGCAGACCTATGCATTCATTATGGACGCACAAAGGATGGAAATACTGAGGGGAGAGAGCTCAACAATCTGTGGGGATGGGTGGATGCAGATTTCGCTGCTGACCTTGACACACGACGCTCGCACACAGGCTACATCATCATGATGAACGGCGGGCCCATAAGCTAGAAGTCAGTCAAGCAGAAGAGCGTGTCTCTCAGCACTGCGGAGAGCGAGTGGTATGCTGCCAGTGAGGCAGGAAAGGAGCTGCTATACCTACGCATTATCATGCGTGATTTTGGCTTCCTCCAGCATGGACCTTCGTATCTGTATGAAGACTCGCGTGCCGTCATCTGCATGGCGGAGAATCCTAGCAATCGGAAGGGAGCGCGCCACATCGATACGCGTGAGCACTTCGTGGACCAACTCGTGAAGGACAGGATCGTCAAGCTGCAGCAGTGTAGGACCAACAAGATGGTAGCTGATGCACTGACAAAGAACCTGCCTGCGCCTGCTTTCGAGCAACATAGGGCTACCATGTTGGGTGAAGATGAGGCACCTTTCTCAGCTATGCTATGCCGCGCTAGGGACTGAGATACATGCCCTGACGTGCCAGTGAGAGCACACACTATAGATACACGTGCAGGCCAAGGGGGAGAGCAATAACGTGACCCTCTAGCATGTTGAGAGAGAGAACGGAACTACTGTTCCGTAGCGCACGAACTCGAAAATGTCGTTGCTGTCGTTAGGTGCAGCCATTCAAAAAAGGGCCAGGCTCGAGAGAGCCGGTCGTTCGCTTGAGTAAAGGATGCAAGCATGAGCAACATGGGAGGAGGGTCTCCGTCATAAGTCTGGCAAAGAGTGGAAGAGGCAGAAAAAGGTCCAACAAGACACCTGGGAGGCGCTGCAGGCAATGGATGATACCGATCCCCGTGTGGAGGCTGCGCACGAAGC
>NHEN01000148.1 GCA_002172625.1 Verrucomicrobiaceae bacterium TMED86
CCTTCTGCAGATCAGTGCCTTTGCTGTAATCTGTTTTATTTTACCCCTCTTAAAAACTAACCTTTTTTAACTCTCGCTCCTCAAGCCCTGCTGGGGCGGTAGATTACCCAAAAAACCTCATGAAACAGTCCCATTCTCACAGATTCCCCAAGCTAAGCGCCCTCGCCGGAGCGAGTATGATCTCAGCGCTCTGCATGACAACCCACGCAGCCGTCACCCCTGGCGGGACATTCTCCGACAAGGCGATTTTCGTCGAAACTGGTGGCGGTGAAACTCTCGCCGCCGCGCCCGGCGCAGGCAGCCTTGGTGCAGCGCTGGTCAATGATTTCGATACTACCATCGCGAGCGACGCCAGCTATGAGCTGAATCCATCGGCGGCGGACGCCACCCAGATCGGGCTTAGTTCCGGTCGACATCTGGTGCTCTACAATACTCGCATCAACGATCCGGGAGGAAACAACCGCGCCGAATTTCAAACCAATCTCACGCTTGCCGGATCCCAGCTGGCAGTTGGCCGTGCCCAAGGCTATATTCGCCGCGCCGGCGGAGCCGACGAGGCAGTGATGTCCGGTGGAGGGATCATCACCGTCGCGGCTGACGACGACATTCTAACTCTCGAGACCCGGCGTTCGGATAACAACGGGGATGCCAACCTGCCGCTGCGGACTCCGGGGCTTACCGCCATTCAGCTGCTCAAGCTCGAGGATGCCTGGGACTACCTCAACCTCGAGCGTGCCGCCAACCAGACCGGAGTGAATAACGCAACGTTCATCGATGTCGCCTACGACACCATCAATGCCGACTCCAGCTTCGGCACCGCCTTTTCGTTCAGCACAACCAGCGGTGACATCACTCTCAATGAGGCCGGGCTCTATCTTATTTTCGCCAATACTAGTGTTCAGAAGGCGGACAATGTCGCTCGGACCCAGTATAATCAGCAGCTTACGCTCGACGGAGTCCCAGTCGCGGGCTCGGAGACGACCACCTACGTTCGAGGTAACGAGAACACCAGTAACGGCGTGGCCGCGATTGGCAGAATCATTTCCGCCACTGCCGGACAAGTGCTCAATGTCGAAGTCAACAAGGAGGCCAGCATTGGCACCAATGGTGTGATTCAAGGCGGCGAGACGGCAATTACGATGGTCAAACTGCCTTCCGCTGCCGAGTATATCTCGCTCGTCGATACCACCAACCAGGAGGTCAATGATAATCCGGGACCGGGTCCGGTGACCTTCGCTACTCAGGTCGACGCTTCCTCGTCGAGGTTTAGCCACACCAGTGGTGGCAGCGCGGTGACGGTCAACCAAGATTCCGACTACTTGTTTTTTGGCACCGTTTTCACAACCAGTGATACTGCCAATGACAATCAGGATCGCATCATGCCACTGCATGGTTGGCAGATCGACGGCGCTGGAGGACCGCTCGCCTATGGGCGTGGCTGCCAGTATAACCGTGACAACCAGGTTCGTAACTCGGGCAGTTGGGGCGCGGCGATCCTCGGGTTGACCGGCAGCCAGACAGTGGAGCTTACCACCCAGCGTCTCGGTAATCTCGATCAGGGAGCGGGCAGCACCATCGCGCTCCAGGGATTGAGCATCGAGAGCCTGAAGCCATCCACGGATCCCTTGATTGTTAAAAATTCCCAGCTTTCGGTGTTGGTCAGCACTTCTGGCACAGTTACCACGGCGCTGTTGGAGACGATCGATGCGGACGACGCTCCGGCCGATCTTACCTACACGCTTACCTCGGCTCCTACTTTGGGCACGCTGAGTAATAATGGCGTGGCCCTCGCGGTCAGTGGGACTTTCACGCAGTCGGATGTCGACGGCGGCCTGATTACTTTTGACGCTGGCGCCGCTGCGGGGACCGACGGCTTTGGCTTCTCGGTCGAGGACGACAGTGGCAGCGGCATCGCCGCTACCGGCAGCTTTGTCATTGGCATTGGCGCTGCGACTGTTGTTAATAACGACAGTGGTGATACTGATGAGGATACCGTTCTCACCGCCGTCGATGCAGGAGCGGATGTATTGGGCAATGATTCCGGCACTGGTCTCTCGGTTACCAATTTCGACGCCAGTAGCACCATGGGTGCCGCTGTCACGGTCTCCGGGACCGGCGTCATCAACTACGACCCGACTAATGCACCATCGATCCAGGCGCTCGACGATGGCGATGTTGCGTCGGATAGTTTCACCTACACCGTCACTGATTTCGCTTTCGCCGAAACGGTGGGGACCGTCGATATTACGCTCACCGGCGTCAATGATGATCCACTTGTTGTCGATGACAGCGCGAGCGGGACGGATCTCTCTGGTCCCTCCTTTAACGTCCTGGCCAACGACAGCGACGCCGATGCTAATGACACGCTCACGGTGGTATCGATTGATGGAAATCCAGTTGGCCTCAGCGGGCTTACCATCCTCAGTAGTGAAGAGGCAACCGTCACCATCAATCGTGACGGAAGCTTCACATACGATCCCACCACTTCTGCCGATATTGGGACACTTGCCAACGGAGCAACTCTGGTTGATACGATTGCCTACGAAGTAAGCGATGGCACAGCTACGGTAGCGGGAACGATCACGATTACTTCGGCGGGCGCTGTGGGTGCCTCGAATGACGTAGGGCTAGTGGCCGCTAATGCGACCGGTAATATTAACATCTTGAATAACGATGACCTTTTTGGTGCTGCTGGCACGCCCACGAGCGGAGCAGTGACTGATTTCAATGCAAGTGATGCCGGCAATAGCAGCGCAACATGGGGTAACAGTGGTCTGGGCGTCGATCTCATTATGGAGGGTGCAGGGACCCAATCGGTGCTCAACACCAACCTGACCGGGGCGCCTTCAGGGGTAACGGCAGCCTATGACCTTTCGGGAACAGGGAGCGGCGCACCTACTGTCTCAGCCGATTCGGCCTCGAATATCTACGGCTCGAATATCAGTAATACCTCCGCAACTTTCGAGATGGTGTTCCGACCGGACGACCTTGTCGGCAATGAGCCATTATGGGGCTCAGGTGGCAATGGTACCGGTTCGTCGCTCGTGCTTTTGGATGACCAGTTGATCTTCACAGCCGGCCAGGGTTCTGTGGTGCTGCAAGTAGTCGGAACCTTAGTCAGTACGGATTACGTGCACGTTCTGGTAACCGTCGACCTCGCTTCGAATACCGCAGAACTCTACATCAACAATAGCCTTGCCGATTCTTCGACCGCAATCAACATCACGACTGGAGCAGCCGCAAACCTCACCGACTGGTCCGGCTCGGATGGCGAAGGTGTCGGCCGTTCCAACGGGAGCACCGGTGGTGACGTTAATATTGCTCCATTCCTTGGTTCCTTCGGCACGGTGGATATTCCAGATTTCAATGAAGCCAATGATCGCTTCGATGGTGAGATGGCAGTGTTGCGCGTCTACAGCGGACCGGTTCTCGACGCGGCTGCTCGGGCTGCCAATTTTACAGCCGTCTTCGGAACTGCTTCGACGCCGACTGTAGGCAATATCGTTGAGCTTGCAGGGGAGACCACTCTCGTTCCGGGCACCACGGTTGTGAACCTGCCTTCCGGGGCGACGGTGAAGCTGGAAGCCGATGGAACACTGACTTACGATCCAAATGGCGCCTTTGACGGTCTCGCATCAGGTTTGGAAGCTACCGATACCTTCACCTACGCGTTGGCAGGAAGCAGCTTCGCGACCGCAACTGTGACGGCCCGCATCAGTGGAACCAATAACAACCCACAGGTTTCGATCGCAGCTAATCAGACTAATGTCACCGAAGGAGGCCTTGCCGGCTTCACCCTCACCGCTGCCTCTGCAGTTGCCGGCGATGTCACCGTGAATCTGAGCTACTCTGGCACCGCATCCGATGGATCTGACTTTACCGGTCAGGCGAGTCGCACCATTACCAGTGGAACCGACAGTGTTGTTCTCGATCTCACTACGATTGCCGACAACCTCTTTGAAGGCTCTGTGGAAACGATCTTTGTGACGATCGATAGCGTCACCGGGCCAGCCACCCTCGGCGAGGCAACGACAGCTGGAACGCTTCTCGACGATGGTGATGCCGCCCCGGTTTACACCATTTCTGGTGGGGGAGCGTCGACCGAGGGAAGTGCTGCGAGCTTCACCGTAACCGCCAGTGTTGCGTCCAGCGCCCCGGTAACAGTTGATCTTTCTTATGCCGGAACAGCCGATGCGACTGACTTCAATCCGATTGGGCAGGTAACAATTCCAGCGTCAACAACGAGTGCTACAGTGAATCCTCTCGTCTATGATGATGGAGTTGCAGATCCCGGTGAAACAATCATCGCGACGATTTCTAATCCGACTTTTGGTAGTATCGGTGTTCAGGATAACGCAACCACAACAATCAGTGATGGAGCAGGCACGACCGTTTTCTTCGCGGATTTTGAGGGAGTTAATCCGCTTGATACGCCAGGCGGGACGCTTCTTGGGACTGATGCTCCAAGTGCCGCCAATCTTGGCACCGCCACCGGACATTGGGCGAACGTTTTGACGGTTTCCTCCGGTGGGGCCGCACCAGGATTGGTTGCCGAAGTGGGCGACGCTCGAGGTGATGGCGTCGATACCATGTTTAAGCAGGATCGTCCTGCGAACCCCGCCCAAGGCGAAATTTGTGCGGTTTTTGATGGGGCTATTGATCTCAGTGGAGGTAATACCGGAACGATTTCCTTCGATCTTGCTCAAATCCGCACACTCACCACTAATAAGGACAGCCGCATTATTGGTCTGGATCCAACAGGGAAGAAATCCTTTGAATTACTGATNAATGCGGCCAATCCCGGACCTGGAGGTAAGAGTCTTTANCATGTTGATTCNGTGGGAGCATTGACNCAGCTCAGCTCTTTCAATACGATTCCGAATTCGCAGGATGTCTCTGGCACCGGAGGGAACGCGGAGTCGGCTCAGGTGAATATCCGACTTGGTTTGACCTCCACCGGCTACACTGTAGCGCTCGACCATCCGACGATCATTGGAGGGGTAGCCAATCCGGCGATCGATGGAGTGCCTGATGTGGTTACCGGAGAGTTGGCTTATGCCGGCACGGCAAGCCTCGTCTCGAAACTCGTCTTCCAGATTGCGGGAGCCGTTTCTGCGGACTTTAACGGTGGCTTGTCGATTGATAACGTGATTGCCGCCGGCTCAAGTGTCACCACCCGGGAAGCCTGGCGTCTGGTTTACTACGGTTCGACTGCGAATTCCGGACCAGGTGCAGATGCTGCCATCGCTACCAATGGTGAAACCAATCTGGTGAATTTCGCCCTAGGGCTTGACCCGTCTGTTCCAGTTCCAGCTGGGGGCCTCGATGTCGATGCCACAACAGGAGAAATTCTGGCGCTCGGACCGCCGAAAATCTGGGTTGATCCATTGACAGGTCAGTTTTATCTCCGCCACACCCGCCGCGCAGATTTTGCGGAAGTAGGGCTCACGATTGACGATGAATTCAGCCGCAATGATCTTAGTCAGCCATTCGAGACCAGCGTGGTTGCCCCTGAAGTGATCGCCACCGGTAATAGCGGCGGCGTCGCAATCGAGGCGGTGCAGACCGAATTCCCTCTCGCGTTACCGATTAGCGGAGGAAAAGCACGCTATGGTCGGGTCAATGTAAGCGTCGGACCCTAGCCCAACCTTTTCTCTCAACCTTAATAAAATTTAACCTCCCTTATTATGCGCCAGAATATAAATCACCTTCCTGTTGCCGCGATTGTTGTTGCGGGTTTCACCTCCGTGGCAAGTGCGGCTCTGATTCACTTTCCGGATCAGAATATTCCGATTCCAACGACCTTCGCAGGGGTCACNGTTGATCTTGAATCAGGGCTGGTAAGTAATGACCTCGCGGGGTTTTCCGCTGGCGATGNGAATTTTCTGCTCGGTGGCTTGGGGATAACCAATGACGCCGATAAGGATTCCACTGCTCCAAGTTGGCAACCGGTGAGGAGTGCGGCGAACAATACCGACCCGATTGTCAGTTTGGGAATCGGTGCCGTTGTGAGCGGGCCGTTGCTGGTCGGGGATGATTTTGGAGCGTCATTCGGTGCGAATTCGCATTTTCCTGCCTTCCTTTCAGGGACTGCGGGTTTCATTGGATTCCAACTCGAACTTGAAGATGCCACGCTTGTGAACGGATGGATGGAGGTAACCCTTCAGGATGACAATACTCCGGGCACCATCCACCAATGGGCCTTTGAAGACTCTGGTGCTTCCATTAGAGTTGGCCAAATTCCGGAGCCCGGTCAGGCCGTTCTGTCTCTGCTTGGTCTGACTCTGTTAGCTTTGCGCCGTCGTAAGTAATTGTCTCCGGAGGTGGAAATTGCGACAATGTAAAGTCGCAGATATTGATGATCTGAACGCTGCAGACCATGGCGCCTTGATGAGTCAAGGACCTTGACTGTAGGGGATGGGTTTCTCCCGTGAAAGCCTGATAGGCGGAGGGGAAATCGAGCGTTAATGTNTNNCGAANGCCTTGAGGTTCCCGGGAGAATTCCTATGGTNCCGCCTGGTAACGGTTTCACCGTCAATCCTTGCAATGTTTGTTATGAAGTCTCTATCTCTGAAATCCCTGTTTGTCGCCTCGCTGGCTTGTTTGAGTCCGCAGGTCGTCTCCGCCCAGAAAAAGCTCTCGAAAGGGGTGCTGCCTCCGATGAATCCGGAAGCGGTTGAATTCAAAGTCCAGGCCGCGNCTTCCAAACTTTCGGTGAAAAAAGGCGACACCATCGCGATCATCGGAACAGGAATGGCGTCCCGCATGAATCACTTCGGGCATTTTGAAACGGAGATCTATCTGACTTTTCCTGGTCAGGACCTGACCATTCGTAATATGGGAGACGAGGGAAATACGCCGGGCTTTCGACCGCATCCCGGACGTGATCAGGATCACCAGTATGCTTTTCCCGGAGCGAAGGAACTTCTTCCCCAGGCCTTGCAGGCATCGTCAAAGCCGGTGGGTCATTTCGAAACTCCCGATCAATGGCTGACCCGCATGGGCGCAGATACCATTGTCGCGTTCTTTGGATATAATTCCTCTTTTGAAGGCGCGGATGACGTCGAGCGATTCAAGAAGGAGCTTGAAGCCTTTGTGAAGCACACGCTCTCGCGCAAGTATAACGGNGAATCCATTCCGCAGNTGGCTCTTNTTTCGCCGAATGCCATTCAGGATCTCTCGACAAAATTCAGTGTTCCAAACGGGCAAGAGGAGAATGCCAACTTGCAAGTCTACTCCGAGGCCATGAAGGAAGTAGCGAAAGTCAACGGAGCCTTGTTTGTGGATGTCTTCACTCCAAGTCAGAAGTGGTATGCTTCGGGCGAGCAACTCACGAGAGACGGCGCTCTTCTGAACGATGCCGGATACCGGAAGCTTGCTCCCGGATTGACCAAAGCTCTCTTTGGAAAAAACAGTGCGGGAAGAGGAAAGCGTGAGGCCGTTCATGCTGCGGTCACCGAGAAAAATTTCATGTGGTTGAACGACTTCAAGGTTCCCAATGGAGTTCATGTTTATGGACGTCGCTATAATCCATATGGACCGGACAATTATCCTTTTGAAATTAAGAAGACTCGTGAAATGACGGTTATTCGTGACAAGGCGATCTGGGCGACCTTGAAAGGAGCGAGTTTTGATGTCAAAGCGGCGGACGCTAAGACCACCGAACTTCCTCCGGTGAAAACGAATTACAAGCCGAGTAATAAAAATGGTCCTGCCGAATATGCTCCGGGAAAATTAGCTCAAACCAAGATTAAGGTGGCTGACGGATACAAGATTGAACTCTTTGCTTCGGAGGAGACTTTTTCCGATCTGAAAAATCCGGTGCAGCTTGCCTTTGATAACAAAGGGCGCCTCTGGGTCGCCACCATGGAAAGCTATCCTCACTACCGGGTCGGAGACCCCAAACCAAAGGACAAATTGATTATTCTTGAAGATACCGACAACGACGGAAAGGCCGACCGCCAGATCATTTTTGCCGATGATCTTCATATCCCGATTGGCTTCGAGATTTCCCACGATGGTGTTTACGTGTCCCAGAGCGGGAATTTGATTCGTTATCGGGATGTCGATGGTGATGATCGCTATGACGAAAAGGAAGTGATTCTGAGTGGTTTTGACGATCACGACACCCACCACGCGATCTCGGCATTTTGTGCGGACCCAAGTGGCGCGTTCGTGATGTGCGAAGGGGTATTCCTGCACTCCAACACCGAGAGCGTTTACGGTCCAGCGCGGGGAACGAATGGCGGATTTTTCCGTTACAGCCCGCAGAAGAAGCACATCATGCGCTACTCCCAATACAGCATTCCAAATCCCTGGGGTGTTGCTTTTGACAAGTATGGGCAGGACTTTTTCCTCCATACATCAGGCCCTAGCATGACCTGGATGCTTCCGGGGACCGTGAAGGTTCGCTACGGCGCAAACATGAAAGCCCGCGATATTCTTACCAGTAACAAGGTGCGCCCGACTTCGGGAATTGAAGTGGTTTCAAGCCGTCATTTCCCTGATGAAGTCCAAGGTGACATTCTCATCAACAACAATATCGGATATCTCGGTGCCAAGCAGCACAAGATGGTGGAAAAGGATACCGGATTCTCTACCGAGTATGTGCATGATCTCTTCGTTTCGGATGACCGGAACTTCCGCCCGGTCGATCTCGAGTTTGCTCCCGATGGATCGCTTTACGTCGCCGATTGGCAGAACACCTTGATCGGACACATGCAGCACAATGCACGGGATCCGTATCGCGACCATGTTCACGGACGAATCTACCGTGTGACTTACCCTGATCGTCCCTTGGTCAAGCCTGCTAAAGTGGATGGAGCCTCCATCGGTCAATTGCTTTCCAACCTCACTCTTCCGGAAGACCGAATGCGCTATCGCACCCGTCGCGAACTCCGCGAGCGCAAGGCCGAGGAAGTCGTTCCTGCTGCGGTTGCGTGGGCTTCCAAACAGAGTGATGATCGCCTAAAGCTCGAAGCCCTTTGGGTAACCTGGGGAGCTGACAAGGTCGATTCATCCTTGCTGAAGGAACTGCTTGTCTCCAAAAATCAACGAGTCCGGGCCGCCGCAGTGCGTGTTTTACGTTACAACCTGGATGTCATTCCTGATCATCTCACCCTGCTCGACATGGCTGCGGGTGACAAAAACGGAACTGTTCGACTTGAAGCCATGGTCGTTGCTTCCTACCTCGATAAAACCAACGGTCTCCGAATTGTCGAGAAGGCGAAAGCCGCCGGTGTCGATAAGAACTATCAGGACGTCTACAACTTTGCTGTCGCCACTCTCAACAACGCAGTGGTGAAACTGAAGAAGCAGAAGAAATACCCCAAGGGAATCATCAAAGAGACCAAGAATTTGGTGACCGCCCAGATCAACTGTGTCTATGAGTCGATCAAGTATGATGTGAAGACTCTTGAGCTTCCTGTCGGTAAGAAACTGCAGCTCGTCTTTAACAATCCCGATGTCATGCAGCACAACCTGATTATCGTGAAGCCGGGAGCAGCCGACAAGGTGGCTAATCTTGCGATTGAACTTGGTGCTGAAGGTTTCAAAAAGCAGTTCGTTCCCGAGAGTTCTGATATTCTTGCCGCTTCCAAGCTTCTCGATCCGGGCAAAAGGGAGACTATCGAGATCACCTTTGACAAACCTGGAAAGTATCCCTTTGTCTGCACCTTCCCGGGGCACGCCATCCTAATGCGGGGAGAAATTGTGGTGAAGTGATTCTTATCTGACTCGAATTCAATGTGACATCCTTCTTCGGCTTTGACCGGAGAGGGATGTTTTATTCTTGGGGTCCGGGCATTCCCATCCTTGAATAGACGGTGTGAGCCGGAGGAAAGATAAAGCGAAGCGTTTGCTGGAAGAACCGGAAATGCCGAATGGCTTTAATGCCCTGGATGCACTGAGTAATTTGCCATCAGGGCCGGAGGGGGAATTACCTTCGAAGACATCCAAGCGTGGGCAGAAAAATACCAACCGGGGGCGTGTGGATATTGTCCGTCAGACCGCGCATCGCGGGGGTAAGGCTGTGACGGTGGTGAAGAATTTTACGGGAATTGGCCTTCCAGAGAAAAAGGAGCTGGCAAAGAAAATGCAGAAAGCCTGTGGAGTGGGAGGGACCGTGAAGGACGGCTGCATCGAAATTCAGGGAGATAAAAGGGAAGAGGTGAAGCGGATCCTGGAAGAGGCGGGTTTTAATCCGGTCTTCGCAGGTGGCTAACTTAGCTACTTTCCTTGGGTAATGAGTAGTGTCCCTCTTGCTCCAAAGCTTCCATGATCTTGAGGGCCGCAAAGGCGTCGTTGGCTGCGTAGCGCAATTGTTGTTCGGTGAGTTCGGGGAGGGCCCAGTTGCTGGTGGTTGTTTTCTTGGACTTCTTGAAGCCCTGTTTGAGAAGAACTCCGATGGCTCCGCGTACGCCGATCTGTCCCCGGTAGCCCATCTTGCGGAAGATTTGGTCGAGATCGAGAACATGATTGAGCGCGATTCCGAATCGATTGCGGATCTGTCCGTGATCATTCTTTAATCCAAAGCCGACTTTGAGGACGTCCTCTGAGGAGATGAGTTCGGCAGCGGCTTTCTCGCAAACGTCTCGATGAAGCTGGAAGATGAAGGCTTTGTCGGTGAGGGCAAATTGCACCACGTGGGGGCCGGTGCATTTCTGTCCTTTTCGGAAGGTTGGCTTGGCTTCGGTGTCGAAACCGCCAATTCCTGCGCTGAGAATTTCATCGACAGCGTCGTGGCACTCGGCCCGGGTTTCCGGGACATGGATTTCGTGGGGAGAAACTCCCGGGAAGGGAGGAAGGAGGGCGGTCTCCGCTTTCGTGGGCGCTACCGGGCGGGGAGGCTTGTCCGTTTTCTTTGGGTCGCTTGGTTCGGCACTGTCGGCATTGCCGTTCTGACGGTGGTTGGGGCGGGATCTGGGTTCACTCATCTTGTGTCAGCTGGTCGGTATCTTGGTAGAAGTCGGGCCATTCTGCAAACTCTCGATGTGTTTGGTGTCGGAATAGCTCAATTTTTGGTCGCAGCTTGAGCATCATCAGGCGTAATGGAAGTTGGCTCGATATTAGGCTTTAGAGTGGTGGCGATCATCCTAGAGTTGTGAGTCGGGATCTTGGATGAGCCCAACTTCAACTTGATGGACCTCTCCTCAATTCAACGTTTCACTGTGAATGTTTCTCAACGCGTTCGGCGTGGCTGCACTCTCTTGCGTAATTGCTTACTTGGCTCTCCCCGGCTGAAGGATTGGTTTTATCCGCCTTCGAAGATCAAGACGCCAGCCGAGAAGTATCGTGAACGCAATGAGGACTATTTTGCGGATCTGCATGCGCAGGAGCGGATGTTGGCCGATGGGCCGCGCATGGCTTTTTATCACGATGCCATCAGTCGAAAGATTAAGCGAGGTGATCGTGTGATCGATCTGGGTACGGGGACAGGGATCCTGGCGGCCTTTGCTTCGCGTCAAGGTGCGGCGCAAGTATATGCCGTTGATCACTCCTCGATTATCGAACACGCGAGGGAATTGGCGGCCGAGAATGGGATTGAGAACGTGGACTTCGAGGATGTGCACAGCACGAAGTTATTCCTCGATGACCAGGTTGACGTGATCCTTCACGAACAGATGGGCGATTTTCTTTTCGATGAGGCGATGGTGCCCAACGTCTGCGACCTGCGTGATCGCCTGCTCAAGCCGGGAGGTCTGATACTGCCGAGCAAGTTTGAGTTGTATTGTGAGCCCATGACGCTGCGTGACGACCGGCGTGTCCCGTTTATTTGGGAGCTCACTGACGTTCATGGATTTGATTTCTCCAGTATGGAGCGAAGTCGTCCGCAGGATTCGGAATACTACGGATTGGTGAGTTGTGACCTGGGTTTTGTGAAACACTTTCTGGGTGAACCTGCTCCGATCCTGGAAGTGGATCTTCACACGATTACCGAGTCGAGCCTTCCCTTGAAGGTGTCGTTCACGCGCAAAGTGACAAAGGAAGGTATTCTTGATGGTCTTGTGGTTTTTATGAAGGTCAAGGTTGATGACGATTTGGAGCTAAGTTCGAGTCCGCTTGATTCGGGTCGGGCTCCGCACTGGGGTTTTCGTATTCTTCGTTTGGATCAAAGCTACGCCGAAATTGGCGATAAACTTGAAGTGACCTTGACCGTCAAGGACTGGACCGATCCCGACACCTGGCGCTGGACCTGCGGAATGTGGGGCTGCGAAGAACTCGCCTAAGAAGAGGGGGGGATTAAGGGGTTCGCCAGGCTTAATTTTCACCGGGATTTGTAGTGGGCTTTGTGCTCTTTTTTCGGTCCCCGCTCTTCTTTGGTTCTTCTTCTTTCTTTGGCTCGGCTGAAGGTTTTACTTTGGGCGATGGAGTTGGCGGCTTCGCTGGATTGGCGGCGGGTTGCTTGCTTTTTTCCTTTTTCTTTTCCAATTCTTCTTTTCGGTCGAGATAGGATTTTCCTTCGGTGATCCATTTTGGGGCTTCCTCCTCCTTAAGGTAGTGGCCGAACCATTCGAGGACGCGGTAGTGGTAGTCGACCATGTTCTCTTCTTTGCGAAGGCTGTGGTTTTCT
>NHEN01000149.1 GCA_002172625.1 Verrucomicrobiaceae bacterium TMED86
GTTCAGGGTGGCTTATCGCAAACCCACTATTGGTCCGGTTACCTGCACCAAGTGGCCCGCGATTTAGGATTCCCGTTTGATGTAGTGGCGATGCCCAGTATCTGATCGTCCATGGCCGCGGGTGTTCCTAACCCGTTTCCGGCATGAAGGTCGGCATCACAATCCCACTCGGAGCTTCAACTTTACCCCCAAATTGCTGTGCCACGTGCAATTCGCAATTCCTCGCGCCCCGGTCATAAAGCCGCTGCACCAAGCCACTCTGTGCCGGAATCAGCATCAAAGGAGACGCGCCCTCGAAGTCCGCCAGCGCCCGCGCGATGAGGGCTGCGGCAATCTCGTCGTCTCGCATCACCCCGGGACCCAGCATTCGGCTTCCGGGATGAGCGACTGAAAAAAGAAAGCCGCGGATTTCTCCCCCGGCCTCGTGAAGATAGCCCCGCCAAATCCCAGCTTCATTCTCAATGAAGTGCACAAAGTCCTTTCTCCGCCGAATGCCTGAAATCTCTTCTTCAAGCTCCACCAACTTATCCACATCTCTCAACTCCGCTTCTCTCACCTCGAGATCCGAAAGCGGCATCAATTTGCCCTCGGGGAAATACATGTCCTGATAAAGCGCCGTCGGGACGAAACCCATCCGGGTATAGAGCGAATAGGAATCAAGATTCATCGCGCTCGACACCAACCTCACCGAAAGTCCCTCCGCGCGATCGACCACTTCCGCGAGCAGGCGCTTTGCAACACCCTGCCCGGTGAATTTCGCCGAAGCATTCATGATCCCCAGGGACAGGTGGGATTCCCGCCGATGATAAAAACAAGATCCCGCTATTTCGCCTTCAATTTCAGCGACCAAACAACACCCCGGATCCAGAGCCTCATAAACCTCGGGAAAGATCCGGCAGCCCGACGCATCATCTCCCGGAAAACAGGCTCGATTAAGATTCCGGCGATACCAATCGTTCGTGGAGTTGAAAATCAACTCTGCAAGCAAATCCCACTCTCCTTCACGAAGTTCCCGAATGATCATTTCTGGAGAATAGAGAATCTAGGATCACTCCGCAATTCCCACCTTCGATTTGTGAAGTCTCACCCCTAAAGTAACCATCTCACAAAAAATGGCCTCTCCCAAAAATAAGGGAGGAGGCCCTTTTAATTTGTGAGAATGGAAATTACTTGCTCAAGGCCTTTTCAGCTTGAAGCCAATCCGACATGTCGTCTCCGGGCTCTCCAGAAGACTTACGCTTGAGGTAAATCTCCAGAGCTTTGGCCGTGATGGCAGCTTTACTAGGAGTTTTCTTTCCCGCTTTCTTAGTCGCTTTTTTGGCAACCTTCTTGGCGGCGGCCTTCTTGGCAGGCACCTTCTTAGCAGCTTTTTTCGCAACTTTTTTTGAGGCCACTTTTTTAGAGACGGCTTTCTTGCTCACCTTTTTGGCGGCAACTTTCTTGGTGATGGATTTCTTCTTCGCAGCCATGTTCCTAGTCGGCGATCAACGTCGCCAGGCAAACCTGTAGCAGGTCGCTGGCCAAGTCGAATAGCTTCACAACTGAACCCGATGAATCTCAATCCCCTTGCACCATGACCACGACACTTCGTTGATGCGGATGATCCCGATGCTCGAAGAGAAAGATCCCCTGCCAGGTCCCCAGAGTCATCCGGCCATCGATGATAGGAACAACCTCGCTACATCCACTCAGCACCATGCGAATGTGGGAAGGCATGTCATCCGGACCTTCGTAGGTGTGAATAAAATAAGGCGTGTCTTCCGGAACAAGGTGATCAAAGAACGCATGAAGATCCGTACGGGCACTGGCGTCAGCATTTTCCATAATCACCAGACTGGCGCTGGTGTGCTGCACGAAAACCGTGACGGTGCCCGTCTGGATACCCGAATCGGCAACCACCCCGGCAATCTGCCGCGTGATCTCATAAGTTCCCTTGCCCGATGAACGGAGCGAAAAGCTGGCTGGATAAGTCGCCATCGATCGATCAGTTATTTCTTCTCGACCGAGAACCCGGGATAGAGAGCCGGTATCACCTTCATCGTCCTTACCTCCAATCCACGGAGAATCTTAAATTCGACCTCCTGTTTGGGAATCAGGTAATAGAAGGCATTGATCGCGGAGGAATAATCAGACACTTCCCAATCGCCAACCTGAAGGAGAACATCCCCTTTCTGAAACCCAAACTTCTTGGCCGGCGAGTCCGGACGAATCCCCTCCACAAATGCCACGGTGTTTCTGACATCAAGGTGAAGACCCATCCAGCTGTGACCGATTGATTTTGAAACCTTGTAGTTGGCAAGATTGCGAAGAACGGCATCCGCAGGAATCGCGAAAGTCCCCTTACCCAAATCGTTGGTCGCCTGATGACAAATCGCCACGACCTCGCCCTTATCATTTTGGAGAGGATGACCTGGAATCGGATTCGTGGAATGATTGACCCGCAAAAATGTCAGCGGCAGTTGTTGATCACTAAAAGTCGCTCCCCATCCGACGACGGCGCTGGTAACCGTCTCTCCGTTCTTGCCCGGGAGATTTTTCAGGTTGTCTCCGCCCTTGAGATTTCGACCGCTTGCGAAACTGACCGGCTTTGCNCCCTTNGGTCCACGAAGCAGGGTCATCCGCGACTTAGGATCCTGAGCAAGTAATTCGTAGAATTTTCCGTCGCACTGCCCCTTCGAAACATCCGCTCCCACGACTCCAACGGTGACATACAAACCATCGGCATTAACCGGNACGAGCTCTGCTCGATGAAATTTCCCCTTAACCGACGAAGGAAACTGGATTTCCTCCCCCGCGATNANTGAAGGCAAGCAGGCAAAAGAAAACGCGCCCATCCTGAAGCAAGCGCGCTGGAAAAGTTGGTTCAACATGAGGACATTCTTAAAATTCCCGGAGTGTTGTCGAGCCGGATCCGGAATTCTCGATTTGGGGGAAATCAACCGTTGGCAGCGGCGTTCCCTTGTTCGGCTGATAGCTTGCCGGCTTCATATTGGGATCATCCACTTTGGTCGGGTTTCCGCTTGGCCACATGAAAACAGCAGCCATCACTCCAGCGTATGCCGCACCTGCTCCTGCGACCCATTTAACAGACTCCTGTTCACGATACCANGTTGCCACTCGATCTTTGAACAATCCAAAAGATGATTGCTTTAAGAGTTCTCCACGCTGTCGGGTTTGAAACTCTTCGAGAAAATTCTCAAAATATTCTTCGGGCGGAGATTCATGTCGCTTGAGGCGAATGAGCTTTTGAACGTCTTCTTCTTGGGATTGATTCATCTAACAGGGGCTGGGATTAACGGAGGAATTCCTCCAAATGCCCTCGTAATTGTTGGTGGGCATAAAAGAGTCGCGAGCGCACGGTCCCCTCCGAAACCGAGAGAATTTGGCTAATCTCGGCATGCGGAAGTCCTTGAATATCAAACATGGCAACCACGGCTCTATGGTCATCAGACAGCGCTTGCATCGATTCGTTCAATTTTTTTTGAAGTGCATTAATATCGCTTTGGTGACGGGGGTTGGAGGCATGTCCGATGTCCACCATGGCCTCGTCATTCTGAATCCCCGAATCCACGTCATCCAGGCTCCAGGTGGCGCGACGTTTACGCTTTTTCAGGAAATTGAGCGTCATATTCGTCCCGATGGCATAAATCCAGGTGTAGAAGCTCGATTTTCCCCGGAATCGCTTCAAGGAACGATAGGCCTTCGCGAAAATATCCTGCATCAGATCGTTGGTATCCTCTTTATGCGAAGTCATGTGATAAACCAGCCCATAGAGACGCGGACTGTATTTCACGACCAGCTCGTCGAAGGCCCGCGTGTCTCCATCCTGCGCCAAGCGGACGAGTTCTTCATCGGATTCAGTGGCGGAGATGGAAGACATGTGACAGGTGCATTGACCGGAAATCCGTGTCAAAAGCTAATATAAGGACAGACCATGTCAGATGTCGTTCAAATTCTTTCGCCACGTTTTCGTTCGATGACCACTCCGACCCAGTCGGTCTCGGGCAAAATAAACTTTTCCAGCTCAACCCGGATGGCATTGACTGGAAATTCAGCGAGAACATACCTTGCAATTTCCTGGGCCAAAGTCTCGATCAATTGTCGCTCTCCCCTCCCGACGAGCTCGCGAACCTGATCAGAGACCGCCTTGTAATCCACGGTCTGCCCAATTTCGTCATCAGTGGGAAAATCCGCGACATCCAAGGTGAGGTGAGCGAGAAGATTCTGGGGCTCGGCCCGCTCCTCCGCCGGCACTCCAACCTGACAGCGCAATTGCAATCCCCGGATGATGATTTGGTCAGCCATGGGCCGACTCTAGGTCCTGTGGAGACGATGGTCAACGAGTTCGAATCAGGCCAGCACTCCTTTGACGACCTTGCCATGCACATCGGTCAGCCTGAACTGCCGCCCCTGATAACGGAAGGTCAGCCTCTCATGATCGATGCCCAGGAGATGGAGGATGGTTGCATTGAAATCATGCACATGAACCGGGTCCTTTGCGATCCCATAGCCAAGTTCATCAGTCTCACCATAGACGTGCCCCGGCTTCGTTCCTCCTCCGGCCATCCAAACCGAATAGGCTTCCTTGTGATGATCCCGACCTGCCTTACTCTGCGTCGACCCATCCCCTGAAGTGCCCTGAGCCATGGGCGTACGGCCAAATTCCGCATTCCAAACGATGAGTGTATCCTCTAGGAGCCCCCGCTCCCTGAGATCCTTGATCAAGGCCGCGATAGGTTGATCAACCTGCCGGGTTTTCTTGGGCAAATTATCAAACACGCCCCCATGATGGTCCCATCCTTGATCGAAAAGTTGCACAAACCGCACCCCCCGCTCCACAAGCCGACGAGCCAACAGGCAATTGTTTGCGAAGCTGCTCTGCCCGGGCTCCGTGCCATACATTTCGTGAATTCGCTTCGGCTCACTTTTGATATCCATCAACTCCGGAACACTCGTCTGCATGCGATAGGCCATCTCATACTGGTTGATGCGAGTGGCAATCTCGGGATCGCCCACATCGTCGAGCGCCACCTGGTTAAGATCCTTCACCGCATCCACCACCACCCTGCGTTCACCATGGGAAACCCCATCCGGATTGGATAAGAAGAGAACAGGGTCCCCTTTCGAGCGAAACTCAACGCCCTGATGAATCGTCGGCAGAAATCCACTTCCAAAAGCGCTATTCCCCGCTCCAAGAACCTGCCCCGTGATGAGCACCACAAAGCCGGGAAGGTTTTGATTTTCGCTCCCCAATCCATAGCTGGTCCACGAACCAATACTAGGACGCCCGAAACGTTCGAAGCCTGTCAGCGCGAACATTTGGGCCGGAGCATGGTTAAATTGCTCGGTGTGGAGGGTCTTGATGAAGCACATCTCATCAGCCACCCCTTGAAGGTTGGGCAAAAGATTGGAGATCTCCGTTCCGGACTTCCCGCACTTCTTGAAGGCAAAGCGCTCATCCTTGGGAGTTCCCAACAAGTTGGGTTGCTTCCGGATGAAAGCGAGTTGATTGAGATCAAAAAACTCATCAGGACAAAGCTGGCCGGTGCGCTTTTGCAATTCGGGCTTAAAATCAAAAAGATCGAGGTGCGACGGAGCCCCGACCAAGTGAATGTAGATCACTCGCTTTGCTTTGGGCGCATGATGGAGCCCGAGTTTCGCCAAGGGTTGGTCGGTCGCAGCCGCGGCATCCTGATTCATCAGGGAGGCAAAGGCCGCGCTCCCGAAACCGAAGCCGGATTTTTGAAGAAAGACTCGACGATTTTGCGTCAAAAATGGATTGGGATTCATCTGTTAGTTACGGGTCATGACCTCATCGAGATTGAGCAAGGCATTCGCGACATGAAACCAAGTTGCCAATTCGATTTTGTTCTCGTGCTTCGGATTGTAAAAAAACTTCGGGCTCTTCAAAACTGCATTGAGCTTGTTCTGATTTTCTCGATAATATTCTCCGCGACTCCTTACAAGCTCCTCCATAATCTTCACCTCACGCGGTGTCGCAGATCTGCCCAGGGTCAATCCAAAGGCATAATTCACACGCTCATTCGGAGCCTTACTCTCCGTAAGAATCCGATCGGCAAGCGCCAGAGCCATCTCCACATAGGCCGGATCATTCAACATCGTGAGAGCCTGAATGGGTGTGTTGGTCCGCGGTCGCTGCACCATGCAGGAACTGCGATCCGGCGCATCAAAGTTCACCATGCTGGGATAAGGCGCCGCCCGCCGATACACGATGTAAATTCCCCTCCTCCAACGATTCTCATCTTTCTGCTCCACCCACTTTGGCTCGTTTCGTCCCGTTTGTCGCCAAAGCCCATTCGGTTGATAGGGCATGATGGGCTTCCCGTGCATCTTGGTCGAAAGTAATCCGGAGATCGTCAGGGCATTGTCGCGAAGACGCTCTGCATCCATGCGAAACCGGGGCGCCCTGGCGAAGAGAAGATTGCGCGGGTCCTTTTCCAACAACTCCGGAGTCAAACGCGAGGATTGTCGGTAAGTTTGCGACATCACAATGGTCTTTAGGACATGCTTCATGTCCCAACCCGACTCCATCAACTCAACCGCAAGCCAATCCAACAATTCAGGATGAGTAGGCGGCTCGGACTGGGTGCCAAAGTCCTCGAGCGTCGCCACAATTCCACTTCCAAAAAGCTCGGCCCACCAACGATTAACCGCAACCCGGGCAGTCAAAGGGTTATCTCGACGAACAAGCCATTTGGCCAAATCCAGACGATTGGAAGAATTCTCCAACTTCGGAAGTCGGGTCGGAGTTCCCGGAGTGACCTCGACATCGGGAGCAAGGAAATTACCACGCTTGAGAATGTGTGTCTTGCGGGGTTTTTCCAACTCAACCATCACCAGAGTCTGATCTACCTTGAGATCGGACCGCTCCTTTTTAAGTCGCGCAAGTTGCGCCTCAAGACGGACAAGCTTTGGATCCGAATTTAAAAAATGGCTACGCAACTTTTCAACCTGCTTGCCATTTCGTTTCCCCTCGGACTTTTTCAAAATGGCGACGATCCCTGGCGGCAAACTGCCCACACCTGAGGGATCAGAGATCGCCGAGATCCTCACATTCCCAATCACCCGACCCTTACCGAAGTTCTGCACGAGCTGAAACACAAACTTCGAGCCACTCGCATTCGCGATGGGCTCGGTGAGCTCGAAGGTTGCCTGGTGCGGCTTGCCAAATTGCGGACTGATGGCCCAACCGGTCTTCGCCTTGCCATCAATGGCACCTGCCACGCTCCAGTTCTTCTGAGAAAAATCCGCCTCCGCTTTTTGCAGAGAAATCGGTCGCTCTTTCCCGCCCGTCTTGAGCGCGGCCCTAAATTCATGAAGCACAAAATTGGGCCGCACGGCATCGCCACGGCCAGGCCCCTTCCCCGGAAGATCGGGATGAGTCAGCGTTTCCAACCTAAAGCCGGTGATGTCTTTCAATTTGGTCTCCACCTCCACGGTGTATGTCGCAGTATCCGGCACCTTCCCGGCAAGCAAGACAGAGCCATCCTTCAAGACACGATGCTCTTCCCCGCCGGAAGATTGAAACGCCGTGACCTTCATCGCCTGCCATTTCGGCTGACTTGCCAGTGAGGCCATCGCCGATTTCTGCCAGGCCACAAATTCTGATTCAGAGCCTTCATTCAACTTTTCACGCTCGCGGGTGAGATCAGCGATTATCTCATCAAGCTGATCTGCCTTCCTCTGTTGTTCCGGAGAGAGGGGCAAGTCCAGATACGGCCCCACAAAGTCGTGCGAAACGTCATTCTTATTCGAGGGCGGCTGAACCTCGATCGGGGTGTTATTGAAGTAAGCGAAGAGCGAATAATAATCCTTCATCGTGAAAGGATCGAATTTGTGATCATGACACTGCGCACATTCCAGGGTAATCCCCAACCAAACCGTTGCCGTGGTATTGACCCGATCAAAAACCTGATTCATGCGATTCCCCTCGGGACTCACTCCAGCTTCAACATTACAGGTGACCGTGCGATGAAATCCCGTTGCAATTTTTTGGCGCAAATCCGACTTGGGAAGAAGATCCCCAGCGATCTGCTCAATCGTGAATTGATCGTAAGGCATGTTGGAGTTGAGAGCATCAATGACCCAGTCGCGATAGGCCCACGATGGCCGGAGCTGATCTGCCTGAAATCCATTCGAATCGGCATAGCGTGCCAAATCGAGCCAATGCCGCGCCCAACGCTCTCCAAAACGAGGTGAAGCAAGAAGCCGATCAACCTCGGCGGCGTAATTCCCCCAGTTGGAAAATCGCTCGAAATCATCAGGAGATGGAGGAAGCCCAATCAAATCAAGCGAGAGCCGACGCAAAAGATTCCCTGAGGTCGCAGGCTTTGAAAACTCCAACCCCTCTTTTTCAAGTCTACGCAGAATGAAAGCATCAACCGGCTTATTTTCCGGGACAGACGCTCGAACAGGAGAAACCCAGGCCCAGTGCTCTTCATACTTAGCCCCGGAGGCAACCCATCTCTCTAAAAGCTTCTTTTCTTTTTCAGTGAGAGTCCGCTTGGAATCCGGAGGAGGCATGAGCTCTTCCGGGTCCTTGGAATGAATCCGCGCGATCAACTCGCTCTCGCCGGGCTTCCCGGGAACCACAGGATCGGCAAACTCCCCTCCTTCCGTTGCCCCCTCAAAAGTATCGAGCCTCAGGTCACCCTCCCGGGATTTCTCATCCGGTCCGTGGCAATGAAAACAATTCTCGGCCAGAATCGGACGAATCTCGCGGTTAAAATCCGGAGCATCTTCCTCCGCCTGAAGAGCCATCCAAGGAAGGATCAACAAAGATGAAATGACTCTCCGAATGGGCATGATTGAGACTTACTCTATTCAGACTCCTCGGGCAAGCGAGCTGATCCCACCTTCGTTTGCACTTGAATTTTCATTATTCTGAATTCAGAGCATCCGCCCACTTTGGACTGATCGATATTCACAACTTCAGATCCGTCAATGCGCCACCGTATAAAGCAAATCAATTGCCCCGTATGCAAGAAAGATGGATCTTCCATTGCACGCAAAAGAAGCAAGACTTCGCTCCGAATCCTACCCTATCATGAACAAGAATGAGCTCCGTATTTTCAAAGCTGCTTTGGTGACAGCCGCCATGCTACTGACGACCAAAGCCTCGGCAAGAAAACCGAACATCGTGGTCATCGTCGCTGACGATCTGGGCTACGCCGATTTGAGCTTCCTCCCTCAGTCGCCAGAAGATGTCAGCACGCCGGGGATTGATCGAATTGCCAAACTCGGCACCTATTTCTCGGACGCCTATGCCACCGCACCGATTTGCTCGCCCTCCCGAGCGGGACTGATCACCGGACGCTACCAACAGCGTTGGGGAAATTTCTGGTATGGTCAGGGCGGGCTGCCTCTCTCCGAGTTCACCATCCCTCAGGCTCTCAAAAAGCAAGGCTACTTCACCCAGAAAATCGGCAAGACCCACCTCAACGGCGGCGCAGCGCAACATCCGCTCGACCACGGCTTCGATGAGTTCCTCGGATTCATCCACCACACTTGGGATTACATCCGCCTCTCACAAAAGGATCTCGATGCCTACCGCGAACGGACTGGTAAAGGAAAGGGGTTGGGAATCCTCAACGTCGGCCCGCTGCAACGCAATCGCGGGGAAAAGATTTCATACGAGGACGACGCATTCACCACCGAGATCTTCACCACTGAGGCAATCAAAACCATCCGCGAAAAATCGGCGGCGAAGACGCCATTTTTCATCCAACTGGAATACAACGCGGTCCACATGCCAACCTACGTTGCCGATCCCAAATACGCCAAGAAGGCTGGCTACGAGCAACCAAAGTGGGATCGCGAGGCCAGGCAATGGAAGTTCCCCTTCTGGGAACCCAAAGAAATGTCATGGGGCGAGTGGCACAAGAAATGGGGTCACCTTGGCGAAGTCGATCCCCTCGGACGTAACCGATATTTGGCCAACCTCATGGCTCTCGACGATGGGATCTCAAAGTTGCTAGACAGCCTGGAAGAGGCCGATCAGTTGAATAACACCATCCTAATCTTCCTCTCCGACAACGGCGGAACGATTAACACCTACTCCAACAATGCTCCCCTACGGGGCTACAAATACATGTTTGGCGAAGGTGGGATCCGCATCCCGCTCATCGTGGCCTGGCCAGGAAAAATCCCGGGCGGAATGAGCAACAACAGTCTCGCCTCGGCAATGGATATCTTCCCTACATTGCTTGAGCTTGTGGACTCCGAAAGACCGGAGAATCTTGATGGCAAGAGTCTCGTTCCCTGGCTCAAAAAAAAGGAAACCGGTGGCGTGCACGACCACCTCTGCTGGAGCGACGGGCGCGGCGCCAGCGTCATTCGCAAGGGACCTTGGAAACTGATCACCTCAAAGGGCTGGGAGCACAGTAACTTCCAACTCGACGAACAAGGCATCGCCAAACCGGCTCCCGATTACAAGTATCCGGACGGCACGGTCTTATTCAATCTCAAGCAAGATATCGGTGAAACGACCGACGTCTCCGCCAGGCATCCAGAGATCGTCAAGGAACTCTCCGGCCTCTACACTCAA
>NHEN01000150.1 GCA_002172625.1 Verrucomicrobiaceae bacterium TMED86
AATTCACCTCCATCCTCCGAAAAGAGAATTGCCGATCTTCCATCATGCCGGTCTCCGGCATCCGTCCCGATGGCATACTCAAAGAAGTCATCCAATTCATCACCATCGGAATCAACTCCGCCAAGACCACCGAAAGCAAGCGTCGCCCCACTTCCCGGAGTTCCCCCCGCAAGCATGCTCACTCGCCAATTTGAAGCATCGCGATGATCCGGATTTGTATCCGGTAATATCAAAGTCAAACTATGTCCCGCCCCATCCGCACCCTTGGGCCAAGGAGCGGCATCGTTGAAGGCAAAGTCATGAATCACCGAACCATCGGCAGCCCGCAAATCGATCCACTCGCCGTCATTGTTCAAGCTGCCCGAAAAAGTCCCCACCACTTTATCTGCTTCGGCAGGATACGCCGCGGCGAAATCATCGAGATTCTTCACTAACAAGATCCGCTCCCCGGGAACAAGCACCCACAAGCGCGTGCTTGTTCCTTCATCAAAGGAAAATTCAACGCCGTCTCGAAATTCCACACCCCGCAGGTCCACCGGAAGATCTCCAACATTCATCAACTCTACGAACTCCTCCTCAGCCTCCGCATTCGACGGATGATAATACAGTTCACTGATAACAAGATTCTCACTACTCGCCGATTCCGTTCCGACATAAAACGCCGCACTGCTCAGCGCGCTCCATTCTCCGCCGCTTAAGGCACGAGCATTCACAATAAACGAAGCACCCAGGGGAACTGCGCCACTGTAGACAAATCCCCCGCCATCCTTCGGGTCGCTTCCATCGATGGTATAGCGAATCTCTCCAGCTGGCGCCGTCATCGTCAAATTGAATCCCGGCGGAACGTTGCCTCCAAATTGACTCATCACCGGCGCCTCGACGGTGGGATAGAGATTTTGATCCCTAAATTGATTCAAGACCGTCGCACTACGTCCCGGGATGTAGGAACTCAACTGGTAATTCACCTCCGTCTGCCACTCCGAATTCACCGTATATGGATTTCCGGCTCGCTGGGCGTCTCCCCACCTCGCCGATTCCGCAATCAGGGGAATGCGCAATTCATCCACGAAGCCCTGGAAGGTTGCCGCAACACTCGGCGGAGTCAGCGCTCCGTTATTGAAAAAATGACGGTGAATGCGATCCGCAAATAACAATCGATAATCTGCATTGGCCCGTAATTTCTGATGCACCACTGTCGCACGACCTGCATTGTTTTTGGTGGTATTATTTACCGTCGGTCCCAGCAAAGTCCGCTCGGAATCCCAGGTGAAAAACTTAAAGGTCTCGCCCTCTCCTCTCAAGCGCCCCGCCTGCCAGTTGTTGGTATCCCAGTCTGAGTTACCGTTGTAAAAATTCACCAACAACCAATCGATCATGTTCTCCAAATCGAGATATTCCTGAATTCCAGCGTAGTTTTCCGGCAAGGCCATATTGGTTTCCGAGATCGCCAGGACCTGATCCCACGGATCCACCGAACCATCGACCGCCTCGATGCCTGGTCCAGGCGATGACTTGATGACATCCCAATCTTCCTTCTCCCCGCCAAAGGCCTGCACCATGGAATCGGATTCGATTCGCTCGATGGTATTGAACAAGCCCCAATACATTCCATTGAGATAAACATGAATGTGACCCTGCCTTGTGGCGGGTTGCCCCATTTCACCCTGAAGACGCCGCGCCAACTGGTCTCGAATATAGAGCGCCTCTTCCCGTTGAGAAGCTCTGGGATGGAACCACGAGTCACCATTCTGACCACGAAGCAAATAGCTGTTCACTTCGTCATTCTCGCTTCCCTCTCCAAAGATTGGAAACTTCAAAGTCGACTCCCCGTAGCCACTCCGAAAGACCAGCCGCATGTTGTGTTTCTTTCGTGAGGTCGTCCGACTAGCATTACCAAAAATGCGCATCCCCGCATCGAGTTGAATTTCTTCACCATGGGGAAAATCAAAGAACTCCGCCGAGACTCTTCGCTCCCACGCCGGCCCACGGGCAATCACTGAATTGGAATAAATCCCACCAATCGTCGGATCGGTATCACTGTTAAACCAATCATCGACCTCCATCACCAGAGACAAGGTCGGGAGACCCCGCAAAGCCGCCTTGATCTGAGCCGTTGTCCCAATACTCCCTCCACTCGCCATGGCGTAGTCAGCTGTCACCGACGGCTGCCAGGTCGTAGGATAGCCCGCCGGATTCGAGGGCTGATTCACGACGTCATCGAGAAAAAGGTAAGTGTGCGTCATCACCCTCAGGGGAACAGCACCGGGAAAAAACGCACTCGCCCGCAAGGTCGTGGTCGTAGAAATTGAAATCGGAGCCGTGTAGAGGATCCCATTGGCTGGAGATGGCTCGCTGGCATCCGTGGTATAATATATCTCAGCACCCACAGCCTCGGTTGAGAGGGCCACATTGAACGGCGCCGTAAAAAAGCCACGGGTGACATCTGCCACCACCTCCTCATCAGTGAGCGAATCAGCAGCCGTCGAGGCATTCGCCGCCAACGGAGTCGGATTCACAAAATAACCCGGCCCATTCCCGGATAACCCCCACGATACTCCCACATTCTGCTCGGGATACTCGGGAGAAAACTCATGGTGAATCGTTACCCCGTCCGGCTCGACCAAGGCAAGATATTCCCCCTCTCGGGCCAATCCAAAATTGGCGTGTAATTCCCCCGCCGCCCCGACCCGGTCCTTGCCACTGGCGAAGATCATAAGATATCCGTTCCCATTCACTTGTGCGTTCGGGATTTCCCACTTCGATAAATTTTCCGGATCATCGGTAAGATACCAACCTGCGAGATTTCCGCCCAGCCCACCTAAATTTCTCAACTCGATCCAGTCGGACTCGTCACCGTCTTCGTCCTGAATCGGTCCGGCATTTCTCGCCTGGATTTCGTTCAATCGAATCGGTCCGAAGACGGAAACCTCGACCGTTACAGATCTTGACTCGGTATTAATCCCATCCGAAGCAGTCAACGTATACACCGTCGTTTCCTGGGGAGCCAGGATCCCGCTTCCAGATCTTGCCGGTATCGAGCCAATTCCCGGCTCCAAAGTCAAAGACGTCACGCCCTCATTCACGGCCCAACTGATCGTCACCGCTTCCCCAGGATCGACCCCGGAAGGCGAAGCCTGAAAACTACTAATCAAGGGCAAGCCTAATGCACTGGTATGCAAGCACACCCAACTGCAAATGAGCAGGAATATTCTCATCAAAGCTAATCAATTATCACATGCATGACGGGATTCTTGCCATCCCCGAAATTTTCGAGGACAGCATTCAAAAATCCCCCTATGGAACGAATACAACATTCACGCGGAAGTACTGCGGGATACTTGTATCCGGCAGGAAAATAGGAAAGGGCACCGAGACGAGTTCGTAGTCGGAGTTCGCACCGACCGGAGACACTAGGACACCCACTGGATCCGCACTCACATACCAGTTATCGAGATCAGAGCTAAACTGGGGAACATAACGCACACTCCCCGAATCTCCATGATCAATCCTCCGGACGAATACCCCTCTGAAGGCACCGCCGTCCAAATCCACAATTGGAACTCCATTAACCGAACCATCGATGGCCAGACTCGCATTATCATCGGAATTCGGATCCGTGCCAAAACCGAATTCCAGAAGATTATTCAAACCATCCAAATCACCGGCATCCGAGAAGTCCGAACCGTCTCCGGTATTCGAAGCCGAACCAAAATATTGAAATCTCCATGAGCCAATGGCATTGGCAGAACCGATCGTGAGCAAGATATCATTCCCATCTCCGCCCTCATAGTCCACCAATCCGGCCAATCCTGATCCCAGGAAGTTTGTCGTAAAGGGATCGCCGAAAGCAAAGGTGCCGGTGACATCATCTGCGTCATCATTGGATACGACAACAATGGCTGAAGGAGATCCCTCGACAATCGTCGACTGGGTTACCACAAGAGACCCGGTGGACAAGTCGATCGTTCCCGTCACCGCAATTTGATCCCAGTCCGTTCCTCCGGCTCCAGTGGTATTATTCACATCGATGGCGAGTGTTCCATTCAAGTCGAGTGTTCCCACGGAGAGCGTTCCGATGCCAGTCCCTCCAGGAGAAAGAGTACCGTTATTTTGAATTGTTACGTTCGATTCCGTTGAACCTGTTCCCGCAAGAGTGGAATTGTTGACGGTATAGTTTCCGCCTCCGGTGTGGCTTCCGTTCAAGAACATGGTCCCTCCAACAATATTGCCTCCAATAGTTGTTAATCCAGTGTAAGTATTTGTTCCAGAGAGAGTGAGCTCGCCATTATCGAAGTTATTTTGGAGAAGCACATTTGCCAGCCCGGTGATATTTCCAGTGACAGTCCAACTTCCGTTGTCCTTACCTTCACTTCCTTCGAAATTCAGATTAGAGGCAGATGTTGGCAGAATAATATTTCCGCTGATCACTAAATCCACTCCATCAAGCCCCACATTACTGTATCCCCTGGCACTGCTGTTGATATTGGTAATGTCTCCGGCGATCTCAAAGCCAAACGAACCGCCGCAACGGAATCCGCCACCATCGATTTCAAAATCATTGGGAATCACAATACCAGCTGTGCCAGCCCGGAGCTGTGACCCGCGCGAATGAACGACACCAGCCCCAAGATGGTCATCGTGGTTGACCACTACAAATCCTTGTTTAACTCCAGTCTCTCCATCGAAAAAGCTGCTCGCTCCATCTCCAAGCTCAAAGCCTCCCGAGAAGGTGTTGGCACCGGGATTGTCGAAGATAACCGTGCCATCGCCCAAGACACCGACGGATCCAGTGCCGCTGATAGCGCCCGTCTGGCTGATCGTCTCGTCTACAGCGGTATTGAGTTCCAACCTACCTGGATCTGTGACCACGACCGGTCCATCACCAGCGAGTTCACCCTGAAGGATTCCAGCAACCCGCCCGACGCGGAATAATCCGCCGTTGACCGCTGTGGTTCCGGTATAGGTGTTCACGCCACGGAAGACAAGAAGCCCCGTCCCAACCTTGGTCACACCACCGGTGCCGGAAATGACGGCGTCGATTCCAGGCCCAACCACGGCGGTCGCCCCTACTTCGAGCGTGTTACTTTGCAAATCGATGGTGTTGGTCGCGCTTGCTCCGAGGCTGCCAATCTGCACGGGCCCAGTAGTGTCGGTGAGTTGTAATGTCACCGAATCGGCGAGAGTAATGTTCTCGGTGCTATAGTCACCGTCATTCACGATAATCGTTCCAGTTGTGGGGACCGCTGCAAGCGCGGCGGCCAAATTAGAAAAAGCGTCCACACCAAAATTCGCAGGCGAGACCGGGGTTCCGCCATCTGCATCTGCGATCGGGTCGCCAATGCTCCCGCTGAAGTCGTCGTCGACATAGACCGGATCAGGCACGCTGGCGGTGATGACGATCGCGCCCGTCGTCGGTCCGCCGAGATCCTCATCGCCGTCTTCCAATTCGACGTTGATCACGGTCGGGTCGACGGTGCCCGCGTCGGTGACGAACTCAGCTGCTGCAAGCGCAGCGTTCACCGTGTCCGCGTCACCCGTGACCGACCAAATCCCGGAAGCGTAGGTTTCACCGTTACCGCTGGTTGCAGTGAGGTCGCCGGCGCCGGCGACCCAGTCGCTGATGGTCAGCGTGGCGGTGACCTGGTCGAGCGATCCGGCGGTGCCGGTCGCGCTTCCCGTGGAGCTGTTCCAGAATCGAACGCTGCTCGTTCCGCCGAATCCGTTGACGAGATTTTTCAGAGTTGCAGCATCAGCCAAGCCGGCGCCGCTGCTCGACCCGCCCGTGCCAGTTCCGGTATTGGTGCCGGTGAAAACCGATTGGTCTCCACGCCAATTGGTGCCGTCCCGATTGAGGAGCGTCGCGGTCGACTCCGCCGAACCGTTGACTGAACTCTTAAGAGTCCCCCCTGTAATATTAAAGACCAAAGCAATCTGAGCTGGCTGGCCAGCCGTGAGAGCAGTGGTGCTCAGCGGGACGACAATCGTGTTGTCAGACGCCCAGTCGAGGTCGGTAAAGACCCCAGCAACACTGCCGTCATCGGTCGGCACATTCGCGGGGGTGCCGTTAGCCTTGGACAGGAAGTGCGGGATGCCATCGCGGAGGAGTAGGGCGGAGCCGTTGCTCGATCCGCCGATCTCCCACACATCGACCACGCCGGTCAGATCTCCAGCCTGCGGTATAAAAGCGATGTCGAGCGACATTCCCGGTGCTTCGCTGACTCCAGCACCAGTTCCATCGATATCAAAGCTGCTGTCGTCTTCGGGGCGGCCATCATAGAAGCTGGTCTTGTTGGCGATGCCATTGGTGTAGAAAAGTGGCGTACCGGCCCCAGTGACGGTGGAACTANAGNCGGCATCGGGATCGGAGACAANGATGTCGCCCAGCGGTAAGGTNCCGGTGCCNGCGACTACTTCNCCCAGGTTNGNTCCGGTGGGTGCGGCGTTTGCCCCGTCGTTGATCAGGAAGAAAGCACTGGATGGCGTCCCNATCGCGCCNGNNATCGTGNCACCCGACACATCGGTGATGGTCGCTACGACCGACTCGGCACCCTCGAACNATCCATCGGAAAGCGTTGTGATGTTGATCGCAGCGGTGGTTGCTCCATCGGGGATATCGACGGTCGTAGCACCGGTGAAATCCGTGCCGGACGCCGAACCGCTGTAGGCAACCGTCACCGTGAGGTCTGCCCCTACCGGCGCAATATCAGCGGTGAAAATAAAATCACTCACACCACCCTCGGTGACATCACCATCGTCCTGCACCGTCACTGTGGTGACAGGCCATTCGACATTAATGACAAAAGAACTACTGTCGGTAGCTCCTCCATCGGAAACCGTAAAGTCAAAGCCTCCCGCGAATGGTGCGACTGCACCGGCGTCAAAAGTAAGGAGATTGTTGTCAATGTCGTCCTGAGTAAAGGTTCCTCCCAATCCGAGGGCACCACCGGAAAGAAGAAGCGTGCCGCCAGTAGGAGCCGTGGTAACAGAATAAGTGAGATTGCTTGCCGGAGTGTCATTGTCGAAAGTATCGAGGAAGGCATTGGTGATGACATTCCCGGTCGAACTTGGCAGCACGGTAGGCGGCAAATTGACGCTGATCGCTGGATCGTTGCTGACGAGCAGGCTGGAGATACTGAGACCTTGCATGTTCGGCGTATTCGGGAACCCGACGCTTGCGGTGCCGACGTTTTGGCTGGTCATCTCGACGGTCTGGCCAGCTGTTAATTCAAGCAAGGTCGCATTCCAGCTTCCGGACAGACGGGCGTTGCCATTGTCTCGGTTGTAGGCAGCACCAATGCCGCGGTTGATCGGACCACCCGAGCCGTCGATCTGCCACCCATGGATTGGGGTCACGCGATCGTGATTATCGTTAGTCGCATCACTCTGGGTGAAAAGGCTGCCGAGGAAAAGGTAATCATCGGTGGTGTTGACCGTCACCGTGCTTCCACCGCCGTGAGTGAAGGTGGCATTCGACGGGCTGACCAGGGTGTTGAACCCAACCACGGTAGCGGTTGGATTGACCACGTCTTGATCTGTTGTGTCAGTGACCTCGATATACTTTGCTGTCAGCGGGAGCTTGATAATACTCAGTGCCGTCTCGTTCCCCTGAATAATGGCGGCGGTTCCGGTTGGTTCCCTGAGCACTTGGACATTCAGGACCTGACCAGCTGTTGCGGAGATGATTCTTCCGACCGCAGTCACGCCTTCATTGGTATCTTCATTTCCGCGGACATACGTCGTGGTCCGGGATCCGCTGATCACAGAACCATCCAAAGTGAGCGACTGCTCAAAGTTGGTGCGAGTAGCATTGGTAGTCTTCTGAATGCTGGTATTGGCGAACACCAGGTAAAGTCCGGACTCATTGAGAGTCACATCGCCGCTGTTCGCAGTGAACCCAAATGCAGTCCCCATTGTGCCCGGCGAGTCGTTGGTATCATAGGTGACATCAACCGCTGAGTTTCCGACGGTTCCCGCTTGGTTGGTCGCGCGACTGACACTCAAATAGTCCCAGCTGTCATCGAGCTTAAGGAGTTGGATCGAAGATTGTCCCGCGACGCGGGTGGGTAAGGTGGCCACCTCAGTATCATTATCAGACCGGCGTGTCTCCAGCGTCAAAACATGATCGTCTGCGGCTACGGTAATAATCGCGCCTCCCGACATGACACACTCGTCGGCACCTCCAGTCTGCCGAATGAATCCTTGGCTACGACCGGCGGCCAAGGGCACCCCGTTTAGAGTGAGATTGGTCTGATACTCACTGCGGTCGTTAGTACCACCACCTAAATCACTAAAGCCTGTGCTATACAGCACCAAGTGGCGCCCAGAGCTAAGACCAATTGGCGTCGCACCCGCTCCGGGAGTGATCGTGTAGGATGGATCGACTGTCGCCGCATCAAAGTTATGGATCAATGCCGGGCCGAGCCCCCCAACAGTGGTCGAGCGCGTGATTGTCTCACCAGCGGCCGCTTCGGTAATAATCGCTTTATCGGCGAAGGTGCCACCAGCTGGACTAACTTGCGCAATCAGAGGAGCAGCCAGAAGCGAGAAGAGCCCAATGAAACGGCTGGTTTTTGGGGAAACGGAAATGGAATTTGACTTTTTCATAGAAAACATGAGCGCGATTTTTGCGGAGCGGTCTTTTATGGAAGCCTCTCCGCAGAAATAAAGGACTAAAATGAACAAATTTGACTCAAAAATTTGCTTTTTGCTGAAAATGGACCGGGAAGAACGGAATCATTGACAAAAATTCGGTAAATTCACCGATTCCATTCCCCCTTTGGAACTGATTCCACCCTACAACATGCTGCACTACGGCGGTCGGATGAATTACTTCTGAGGAAAGTAAGCGCTGGCGGAGGGTGTGG
>NHEN01000151.1 GCA_002172625.1 Verrucomicrobiaceae bacterium TMED86
CACCATCAACCTCATCAATAAATCGACCAAGTTTGATCTCAATCGCATCAAACCCTTCGTTCCCTCCATTCGTTCCGTATCTGGAGATCTCGAAACAAACGCCACTATTTCAGGCACCCTTGCCAAGCCAAACTACTCAGGCGAACTAACGGCCTCGATCAATCGGATGATCCTCTTGGACTCACCCATCGCCGACTTCCGCGACTCCAGACTCCGCATTACCGCCAGAGGAAAAACCATCACCATCGAACCCTCCACATTCATGGCAGCTGGAGGAACCTTGAACCTCGGCGGGAAAATCGAACTCGCCGGAGAAGAACCGGTTTTCAATCTTTCCCTCAAGGGCAAACACGTCCTTCTCACCCGCAATGCCGACTATACCTTTCGCGGCCATCCAAACCTCAATCTCCGTGGTCCTCTTTCCAAGGCCACTCTCTCCGGTTCCCTCGCCATAGCCGAGAGCCTCATCTACAAGGACGTCGAAATCCTCCCCTTCGGCGTTCCCACCACCACCGATATCCCCCGACCCAATCTGCCCACCTTTTCTTCCCGCTCAAAATCAAAGGACTCCTCCCTTCTTGTCCCCGCCCCCTACGGAAATTGGCCTCTCAACATCACCGTCACCACCGCCGACCCCATACTCATCAGAGGCAACCTCGCCAAAGGTGATCTCACCGCCAACGCACGCATTCTAGGGACCATTGGCACGCCCCGCCCATCCGGCACCATTGTCACCAACAAGCTCGTCGCCGACCTCCCTTTCAGCGACCTCGAAGTCACCACCGCCGTCCTCACCCTGCAACCCAACGACTACGACAATCCCATTATTAGCCTGCGCGGAACCTCCAAAGTTTCACAATACACCGTGCAGGCCTTCCTCTCCGGACCGGTGCAAAACCCCAACCTCACCCTGAGTTCCAATCCCCCGCTCCCGGAAAGCGAAATCATGCTCCTCATCGCCACGGGTTCTCCATCGGCCGCCCTCGAAGACCGCGAGGTTGCCTCGCAAAAGGCCCTGCAATACCTCCTCGAAGGACTCCGCCGCCGCTACGGCAACAAGGATAAGAGCGTCCTGCAACGCCTTCTCAAAAACTCCGACCAAATCGAACTCTCCCTCGGCGACGCCAACCAATTCACCGGTCGCAAATTCTCGTCGGCCACCCTGGAAATCGACGACCAATGGGACTTCACTACGCAAATCGACGAACAAGGACAAACCCGGGCCCTCGTCGTCTTCTCCATCCGATTCCGATAAATGCGTCGTCTCCTCACCAGCTTCTTCTTCGCACTCTCCCCCCTCACTCAGGCGGCAGATATCGATATCGTAGGGCTACGATCTTACTCCGAAAAAATCCTTCTCGAAACAATCGCGGGACGATTGGAATATATCCAAAAACGCGATGCCACTCCGCAACGTGCCGATGATGCCGCCTTCCTCGTAGAAAGCTATCTCCACACCCACGGCCTGCCTGAAGCTCTCGTCGAATGGTCACTTCCCGGCGGCGACAAAATCCTGCTCACCATCAACGAAGGCCCGCCCAAGTTCCTCGGCACGGTCTCGGTCGTAGGCTCGGATGACCTCAAGAAAATCGCCGAACAATTCCAAGCCGCTTTCCCTGGCGATGAAAAAAAACGCGCTTTTGTTACCGACTCGGTTTCCTCGGGAACCTCCCGCGTCATTGACCTGCTCACCTCCCAGGGTCACTGGGCTGCCAAAGCCGTGGCCACCCCGCTCCCCAGAGATGCCAGCGGAAAAATCCCGATGCGCATCACGGTCAACAAAGGCCCCAGGTATCTTCTCGCTCTCCCAAAACTTGAGTCGTCCATTCCTCCGGGAAGCAATCTCACTGGGAAGCTCGAGGGCGTCAAAGGAAACACCGCAAATTCAGAGACCATCATCAAGATTCGTAAGTCCGTTAGCAAACACTACCGCAAGCGTGGATACGCCGACCTAGAACTCGAAATGGCGAGGGAAATCAAAGGCACCACCCTTCAACTTTTCTTCAAAGTCACCCCCGGAACCCGCTTCAACGTTCGCTCATTCGACATCAAGGGTCTCGCCAAAACGCTCCCCAAACACGTTCGCTCTCGCTTCAAGAACATCGCTGGCAGCACCTTCGACGAAAACCAAATCAGCAAAGCCATCAAGAAGCTCATCACCACCGGAGCCTTCGCCGAGTCCCGCCTTGAAAAAACCGAAACCCCCAACAAGGAACTCGATCTCACTCTTCACCTCAAGGAAGCCAAAGCCCGCGGAGTTTCCTTCTCAGCTGGTTTTGGATCCTACGAAGGAGTCATCCTCGGAGCACGTTACTACGACCGCAATCTCTGGGGCCGACTCTGGAATCTTAACGCCGGAATCGAAGTCACCTCGCTGGGCACCCTCGGCGAAGTCTCACTCACCGATCCCTATTTCCTCGACCGCGATCTCCAATTTAACCGACGCCTCTTTACCCTCACCCGCGACCATGATGCTTATGCGAAATGGGAGTCGGGTTTCGCGATGGAGCTCTCCTGGGATCTTCCCGAGCATCACTACACCGGCACGCTGGGGTTCTCCAACTCGTATTCCGATATTAGCAGCAACATTCCTATCGATATTATCGGTCAAAAGAACTACGGCGTCTCCCGCTTGTCATTCAGGCAACGATACGACCGTCGCGACGATCCCACGCTCACCACCACGGGCCTGCTCGCAGAACTGGACACCTCCCTCGGAATTTCCCTGGGAGATGAGAGCGTCCCCTTCTTCGAAACCACAGCCGAGATTAGCTACTACAAAACGCTGAGCGAAAACAGCCGCTACGCCCTGGGCATTCGAGGCGGCTTTATCAAACCATCCGGGGACAGTTCCAACCTCCCCATCGACCTTCGTAAATTCCTTGGCGGAGCCAATACCGTGCGCTCGTTCACCGAACGAGACCTCGGCTCCAAGTATGGGAACGACACCATCGGCGGTACCTCCTGGTGGGTCGCCAATGCCGAATACACCCGGAAGATCACCGGCCCGGTGCAAGGAGTTCTCTTCATCGATGCTGGAGCCCTCTCTCCCGACCCAGATGGCCTCTTCGATGCTGACATCGAAGTTGCCGCCGGACTCGGAATCCGCCTCGACCTCCCCGTCGGCCCCGTCCGTCTCGAATACGGCTACTCCCTCACCCGCGATAACGACGAACCCGCCGGAGCCTTCCACTTCGCCATCGGCGCAACTTTCTAGATTCACCTGAGCTATCGAGCTGTCAAATCCTCCGCCCTCAATCACTCACCCGCGGCCCTACAACGCCCCTCGCAGAAACGATTCGAATCACTCACAAAATTTCAAAAACAGTCTCTGTATCCCCGGCATCTGAGATTTCCCTCATTTCGCCATTGAAAATCCCGCCATCTCCACAAAGGCTCCGCGCACATGAACGTTTCGCTCAATTGGCTCAAAGAACGCCTCGATCTCGGATCCCGCTCACTCGACGAAGTCTGCGACCTCCTGACCTTTGCCGGCATTGAAGTAGAAAACCTCCAAACCGTGGGAGTGCAGAGCGATCAGATCGTCGTGGCCGAGATCAAGGAAGCCCTCCAGCACCCCGATGCCGACAAGCTCAAGGTCACCCAGGTCGATGCTGGTGAAGGCCAGTTACGCCAGATTGTCTGCGGAGCGAAGAACTACCAGGTCGGCGACAAAGTCCCCTGCTGTCTGCCCGGAGCCGACCTCGGAGGATTCGTGATTGGCGAAGCCAAAATGCGCGGCGTGGAATCCAAGGGCATGCTCGCTGCCGGTTCGGAAATCGGCCTGACCGACAAAGAAGACGGACTCCTCATTCTCGAAGGCGACCCCGCCGTTGGCACGCTCGTAAAAGACCTCTTCGATTCCGACACTCTCATCGAAGTCGAAATCACTCCCAATCGTCCTGATCTCCTTTCGCACTCCGGCCTCGCCCGTGAACTTGCGGCCCTCCTTCACACCGAATGTTCGCCGGTTGAAAAAACCCACGCCACCGGCACCAAGGAGGACGCCTCCGTCGCCGTGACTGATTCCGCGACCTGCCCGTTCTATTCCGCCCTTTCGATCAAAGGCGTCAAGGTCGGTCCCAGCCCCGAGTGGTTGATCCAAAAGCTCGAGTCTATCGGCTTACGCCCCATCAACAACATCGTCGACATTACCAACTACGTGCTCCACGAGCTCGGCCAGCCACTTCACGCCTTCGATGCCGCCAAGGTCTCGGGCGCGATCAACGTCCGACAGGCCGCCGAGGGAGAAAAGTTCCTCGCCCTCGACGAAGAAACTTACGAGCTCAACGAGAACGATTGCCTCATCTCCGACGAAAACGGAGCCGCCCTTGCCCTCGCCGGCGTGATGGGAGGACTCGATAGCGGAGTCAGCGAAGGCACCACCGACATCCTTCTCGAATCCGCATACTTCACCACTTCGGAAATCCGCCGCACTTCTCGCCGCCTTTTCCTCACGTCGGATTCCTCCTACCGCTTCGAACGCGGAGTTGATCCCAACAATGTTCTTCCCGCCTCGGCCCTCGCCGCAGCCTTGATTCTCGAAATTGCCGGGGGTGAAGCTTCCACCGAGACCGTCACCGCCGGAGCCCTCCCCGATGAACTCCCCGCCGTAGAACTCGATATCGATCGCCTCATGCAGCTGATGGACAATAGCATCTCACTTGAAGATGCTGGGGCGATTCTGTTCCGCCTCGGCCTGAGCCAGAGCGACGGAAGCTCCTGGAACATTCCCAGTTGGCGAGCCGACCTCGAACGCTCCGCAGACCTTGTCGAAGAAGTGGCCCGCGTTCACGGACTCGAAAACGTGCCTTCCCGCGTCGGCGGCACCGCCGTTGACGAAAGCCCCATCGACCGTGACTACGACCGCCTTCTCGACCTTAAGAAGAAGCTTGTCGCCCTCGGGTTCTTTGAGACCCAAACCATCAAGCTCATCGCGGAATCACAACTCCGCGATTGCCTACCCATCCGCCCGCTCATCGATGGCGATCTCGTCAAAGTCGCACGCCCACTCAGTGAGGACCACGCCATCCTGCGCCCTTCCCTGACTCCCGGACTCATTGCGACCGCCGAAAACAATCTCCGCCAAGGAGCCAAGACTCTCCGATTCTTCGAAGCCGGTCGCCAGTTCCGAAATGCCGGTGGCGGCAAGGCGACCGACCTCGAAGCTGATTCTCTCGCCCTCCTCATGAGCGGCGAAGCCCAGCCACCATCGTGGTCACGAGGAGAAACCCGCCAGATCGACCTCTACGATCTCAAGTCCGCGATTCAGGCTCTCCTCGGAGGCAATGCCATTCAGTTCTCACCCCGCCCGCGCGAAGGATTCCTCATCGCCGGTGACATTCAACTTAACGGCAAGCCCATCGGCACCTATGCTCAGGCTCTCCCATCGCGCGCCCGCGAACTCGATTGCTCGACGCCGCTTTATCTCGCCGAACTCGATCTCAAGAAAGTCCTCGCTCTCGCAAAAGACTTCTTTCAGGTCGAAGCCCTCCCGCAATTCCCCGGCTCAAGCCGCGACATCGCCATGGAACTTCCCGTCACCACCACGAATACCGAGATCGAAAAAGCCCTCGCCAAACACAATGATCCGCTTCTCGTCTCCGCGACCTGCTTCGACCAGTTCAGCGATTCTTCCGGCGAAAAAATGCCCGCCGATAAAAAATCCATCGCCTATTCCTTCACCTACCGCTCCAGCGAAGGCACCTTGAAGCAAAAGCAAATCGATGCCTCCCACGACAAACTCCGCGCGCATCTTGAAAAAACTCTGCCCGTAACCTTCCGTTAGATCATCATGAAGAAATCTCTCCTCGCACTCCTGTCGATCTCCCTCCTCCACGGCGAGGATAAAGCCACCTTGCTATTCGAAGACGATTTCGAGCGAAAGGAATCCCAGGAAAAAACCGAGGAGATTGGAAAGGGCTGGGGCTCGAATAGCAAGAAGCGGGCAAAGGGCAACAAGCAGGTCGACCTCAAGGACGGCGCGATGCGCATCGCGATCCATCCCGAGGCAGATCACGCCGTTTCAGTCACTCACGAGGCTAAATTTAAAAACGGGCGCATCGATCTCCGCTTCCAGCTCGAAAATAAAGACGACAGCCTAGGACTAAACTTCGCCGACCTCGACTACAAAAAAGTTCACGCCGGACACCTCTGCGTCACTCGCATTGGAACCTCCAGTCTCGTCATTTCCGACCTCAAGACGGGCGTCATGGATTTAAAAGTCCGCCAGCTTCGCCAGTCAAATAAGCTCTCCCCAACCCTCGTCAAAATGCTCATGACCAAGACGAAGAAGTTTGATCACAAACTCGAGCCGGGCAAATGGCACACACTCAGCGTGCGTATCTATGCCAACGTCATGTCCGTCACCATCAACGACAAAGAAGTCGGCAAACTCTCCTCCACCGGCATTGGCCACCCTACCAAGAAACTCCTCCGTCTTTCCGTTAAGAAAAAGGCCATCGTCGATGATGTGAAAATCTACTCTCTTGACCGGAAAGCACCGGAATAGAGGAAGCCGAAGGGCGACATCACTCTACACGACACCGAATTCAATTTCGAGTCCATCAAAGGAAACCGCCGCTCGCCTCAGGGAAAGGGTTTCACCAAAGCCTATGGCAAGAAACATTCAAAGGAGAAGAAAAACACACGAAAGAAGTGACCGTTTTCTGGCTTTCATTTCACTATCAGTCCCCCTGACTCACCTCAGGCACAATATCGATCGGTGGAGAGGATCTCTTTTCAATACTCTCGATCGAATCTCCATCATCCTGGACAGGCACGACGTTGATATCAACTTTCACCGGAACGGCTCTCAGCCCTTCGATGATTTTCTGAAATTGCTCGATGCTGGCTTCGGCGAGATTTTGC
The DNA here is from genome assembly GCA_002172625.1 of Verrucomicrobiaceae bacterium TMED86. Lineage (GTDB taxonomy): Bacteria > Verrucomicrobiota > Verrucomicrobiia > Verrucomicrobiales > Akkermansiaceae > SW10. The sequence continues at coordinate 6,871 of NHEN01000151.1, forward strand.
GGCCGGGTTAGGCCGGTTGAAATCGCTTCGAGTCCGTCGTTGAACTGGGTCATCTGAGCGACTACGCGGGCGACGGGATCGTTTTCCCCTGCTCCGCCGAGGAGCTTCTGCTTCCCGAAATCTTTCTTGATCTGATCCCAACGGGCTTGTTCCTCATCAGTCAGGACACCTTCGAGTTCTCTGAACTTCAGTAAATTCGCTTCCGCTCCAGTGGTGAGGGTTTGGGATTCGTTTTGATAGTGATCGAAGATGAGACCTTCGACTTCCTCCGGCGTCATGAGCGGAATCACTTTTTCAGCGATGCGGTTCATGTTCCGGTAGGAACCCTGGAGCTTGAAGCTCGGCTCAACGCGATAGGCGTCTTCCTGCGCTGCACTGTCGATGTATTCCAGGTTCACGCGAAGGATGGTATCGCGAATACGGAAAAGATGTTTGAGAGTTTTGGAAAATTCCTCAATCTCAGCCGGAGTGTAGTTCCCTTCAAAATCAACGCCCTCCTGACTCCCTGTCTCGGCAATGGCCATGGCGGCATAAACATCCTTCTGACTCTTGGAAGCCAGCTTGGAAAGCACACTGTTCGAAGTCAGACAGTTTTCGATGAAACTATATTTGAAGGCATCCTCATGATCGCCGAGAATGTCACCCAAGTTGTAGGTGTCTGCACGGTTCGCGAGCATGTCTGGGATTTGGAATTTGCCACCAGTCTCGGTGTAAGGGTTACCCGCCATCACCACGGCAACCTTTTTCCCGCGTAGGTCATAAGTCCGGGCCTTGCCCTTATAGACACCTTCAATCTTCCGCTGTCCGTCACAGAGACTAATGAATTTCTGTAAGAACTCAGAGTGAGTATGCTGAATGTCATCGAGATAAATCATCACGTTATCCCCCATTTCAAGAGCGAGGTTCAACTTGCAAATCTCTTCACGCGCCGAGGCATTGGGAGCGTCGGCGGGATCGAGCGAAGTCACTTCGTGCCCGAGGGCCGGGCCGTTGATCTTCATGAAGGTCAAACCGAGACGATTCCCGATATACTCCATGAGGGTCGTCTTTCCGTAACCCGGCGGTGAGATGAGAAGCAAGAGCCCCATCCGGTCCGTCCGGGTATCGCCACCCGCCGTGCCCATTTGCTTGGCGAGGTTGTCTCCGACCATGGGAAGATAAACCTCGTTAATCAAACGGTTTCGCACGAAGGCGCTCATGACCCGTGGCTTAAACTCATCGAGACGCATCTCTTCCCGCTTATCCTCTACCAAAGTCTGCTTGGTTTCGACATAAGCCTGGAAGGTCGGTACCTCCGACTGCTCGAAAGCTGCCAAACGATCCATAAATTCATGGTAGTGAAGCGAAAGCTTCCCCTCTTCAACAAGTCGGTGACTTCCTTTCAAGCCCTCGATCTCAGCAGTCAACTCCACGGTCTTCACCCAACGCTCTTCGTAACCACCCTTGGCCAACCAGAAGGCGGCTTCGTAGATGGCGTCTTCCGTAGAAAGCGCCATGAACCAATCGAGGATCACCCCAAAGCGACCGGAGATTGAATCCTGAAACGGTTCGAGGACTGACGCGAAGGCCTTCTCGGCCCTCTTCGCGGTGAGTTCGCTTTTAAAGTGCTTGTAGATATCAGCAGCCTCGCGGGAAACCACGAAGGTCTCATTATCCGTCAACTCATGGTAAAGATACTCTCCTTGCTCTTCGGTGAGATGAACGTTTTCGTCACCCTCCATTTCGACCATGAGAAGGGTTCCCCAAGTCTCAGCGGCATCATCATCTCCGAAAAACTTCTTCCGTTGACCATGCGCCAGCAAACGTCCTTTAAAGACGGCTTTCTTTTCCTCGTCCCATTCTTCCCAAGCCAACAAAGCCTTGGCACGAGTGCGGGGGCTGTATCGTAGCAAGCCTGCCTCGTCATGCATCGGCTTGAGCACTTCGACAATCCTGGCGGCGTCGAGATCGTGCACACCTTTAAGGTAGCCCTCGGAATACCTCGGCTGCATGAAGGCATTGAGATCCTCCTCTCCCGATTTCAAAAACTTGTAAGCGAGATACTCGGCCCGATAAACGTCCTTGGTCTCGCTGATCACCTCCTGATCCCAAACCGCGCTGGTCGCGAGAAAAGATTCGTCTTTGATCTCCTCAAAAAAATTCGTTCCCGAAAGGTGGAAGCACATCTCCCCTTCACGGGGCACGATGGACAATTCCAAATCCTGTTCGTTGACCGAGAATCGATGCTTTCCGAACTTAATGATGGCCTGGCCATCGACAAAGAGTTCCTTGCGATCCTTGAGAGCCCTTACCGCGTCATCGCGCGTTGTTTTAAGGCGGGTCTGAATATCATCACCTTTGACGGCATCTCCTGCTTCAGTCAGCTCCGCAATAATGTCGCGAACTTTCTCAATCATCAAATCTCCGGCGAAGTAGCCATTGATTTCGTTGATTTCGGAAAACCCTTCGAGGCGATGTTTGATCCCCGAAAGAATCCGCTCAGCTGATTTCACTAGCTGATTCGTGCGACGATTGCGCTTTTCCAGCAGCGATTGCTTCCGACCTTCGAAGGCTTCGTAAATCTCCTCGCGCTTCGCTGAAAGTTCTTCGATGTATTCATCAAACTCCGCGAACTTCCCTTCCAACTCTTCGAGCTGAACCATCACCTTGGTGAGGTATTCCTCGCACTTCTCCGGGCTGTCGCAGAGATCGAGATAGTTGACCACCGACTGGCCAAGCAGCTTCATCTGCGCTCCGAACTGCGCCACGCCCTCGCCCTTCGCGAGATCCTTTCGCTTATTCTTTAGTTCGGCGCGAACACCATTGAGTGTCGAGTATATCCCCGAAACGCTATCGATGATCGCGGTGGTCTGAGTGGCATCCTCGATCTTGAGGTTCCCAACCACATCGATGAGCATTTCCAACTCGGTGCCGGATTGGTCGAGAGCCTCGGCCACTTCATCGGCGTCGATCACCTTGGCCAACTTCGGAAGCTTCGACTGCTGGGATTCGACCGCCTCGCGGTAAGGATTCAACGACTCCGGCTTGAGCAGGAAGGCCACTGTTTTGGCTGCGGTATCATCTGCGGCCGTCGCGACTTCTTTTTCAAGATCATCGACAAGTATGCCGTCGACGTAGCGCAGGTCGCGCAAGCCGATCACTTCCCCACGTCGTTTGCGCAACTCAGAGAGGTGATGGACAAATCCAAAAATATCATCGGGTGGTGAGTGCCTGACGGACTTCAACAAAGTCTCGACTGCCTCCCGAACGGATCCAGTCCGTTCCTTGGTCGAACGGCGAAGCCCTTGAACTTTTTCGAACTCATCAATCGCCGAGGTGGCCGCACCACGAATATCCTTCAGCGGTTCGGCGAGGTTCCCGGCATTTTCCTGCCCCAACCAAAAGTAGGAATCGATGATGTCGCCAGCTTTTTTCGACAGATCCAGATAGAGATCGCCATAGTTGTCATCCTTGCGGAGAAGCGTCAAAACTTCACGACACTCGGCCATGCCGCGAACCAACTCAGCATTTCCAATCTTAAAGAGATACGACTCGTTATTCGAAGCCTGGCTGGATGCCGCTTCATCGGAGAGATATGAAGTCTGCCAAATCTGGAGAGCATGATGCTTTTGTGCTTCTTCTTCCGTCCTAAAAAGAATCATTCGCCCGTCCGGAAAGAGCGAGTATCCGTTGCAGACCACCGGAGTGTCCACGGATTGCGAAATCATGTTGTAGGAGAGCAGGACGTAGTCACCGCTCTTCCGGTTGTAGAATACAAAGAGGGTATCCTCTCCATTCGCGCTCGCGATGCGACGCTCAAAGCGCATGTCGGTGAGGTCCGTCTCGAAGACTTTCGACTCACCGGTGAGAAGCAGATACCCGTTCGAGAAAATGATCCCCTGCTCATCTGGCAGCAGAACACAGGAATGCCCGATGGCATCGACACGATGCACCGTCTGGGTCTTCTCATTAAAGACGAGATAGCGATAGAGTTCTTCCCGGTAAGGAAGAATTTTCAGCAGAATCAAAGACCCAACAACAGCATAGAGAATCTCGGCATCATCGAGCGTTTGATCAGCTTCAGTAACTGGCTCTTCATAAATCCCGGATCCGGTCTCGGTGTTATCTTCAACCTTGATGGTGAGATCACCTCCCACCGTTTCGACAAAGACCCGATCTTCAATCGAAACATGAGGATGCTCGCCCGGACGTTGCATATCACGATGCGCCCGTTTCCACTCAAATTCCTGTTGAGGCGGAAACTGGTATTCATGGTCGAAACGGTTCCCAATATACTCGAGGGTGCCGTCCCCCTTCATAAGCCACTTAAAGGCCTTGAGGTCGGCGATCGTTTTTCCGATCCGAAGCCCCATGTAGAGGTTCGGCCCGATCACCATGAATTTCACAAAGACCGCCTGACGATAGTATTTGTAGAGATATTTAAAATCGTCCAGGAAGGCAGAGTCGGAAAGGACTTCCTCAACGGGAACCGGAGAGAAGGTGTGCGATTCCTGATCGTAGTCGTAGACATTAAAGACGTCTTCGATCGAGGTCGTGGTCTTGAGCCCAAACTGGATATTGTATCCGAAGAGAAAGCGGTTGTGCCCGATCGCGATGATATCGCGAGGAACACAACTATGTTCGGTTGAGACCCGCTCGGTTGAGACCAAAGCCGTCTCGACTGAACCGAACACCTCTTGGCGTTGTTCATTGAGCCGACCCATCCGGGCCTGCAGCTCCGTCGAGCCCTTTTCAAGTCGGGCACGGATCACCTCATAGGCACCGCCCTCGAGTTGTTGGGATTTTTCTTCTGACATTCTATTCTTCTATGATTGCGGCCTTCTCCTTCCAGATCGGGAAAAGAACGCGGGTCGTGCGGATTTTACGGATTATTGATGAGTGTGGACGATTCGGTGAATCCCACTTGGAACGTCATAGCTTTAAGTTATTGAAGGCTTTAGGACGATGCGGATCATCCAGCAGCTTAACTGTTTTCAATTCGACAATGATCTTGGAGTGGCAAACAAAGTCAGGTTCGTATCCTTTCTCCAATAGCGCCCCTTTGTATCGAACCTCCAACTTGGGATTTTCGACAAAGGGGATCTTTCGAAGGCCCGGCTCATGTTTCAACGATTGCTGATAAACTTCCTCCAGAAAGCCAGGCCCGATCTCATTGCGCACCTCAAAAAAGGCTCGAATAAGTTCGTATGACTCGTCTTTGTGAATGAGGTCCATCTCCAATATGGCGTATTGATTCCAAAACCAAGATCTGCCAAATTTGCCAGATCCGCATTCTGATTAACCCAACTTCTTCAGGAGGTCGGCGGCTTTCATGTCGCCTACTCCGAAGCGCTCGGCAGCACCGAGGAGACTAACGACTTTCTTACGCTCTTCTCCTTTGGCAGTGCTCATCAAGTTTCCGAGCAGAGCGCTGATACTGAGATTTTTGATGTCTTCGGTTGAGATTCCAAAGTCATCAATCCAGGTCGCAAGCTGCGACTTGAAGTAATCAGGATCTCCGTTGAAGAAGGTCTCCTTCACATCATCGAGCACTTCACTGTTCCCCACGGTGCGATCAACAACCTTACCAGTAGTAATGGCGTTGGTGATCCGGTCGAAGAACTGGGTCTCGCCACCGACGATATCGATGTTGGCTGACTTAAGGGCCTCACCCACCACGACTGCCTGCTGCTCGGCAATCTGACGCTGGACATCGATCTCGGCGAGTTCGACTTGTTTCGCCTTATCCAGCTCGAGCTTGAATTCTTCGTGCTCCTGACCGGACTCTTCGAAGAGTTTCATCGCGGCCGCTTTCTGCTCGATCGCTTCGGCATCCGCAGTTCCTCTGGCGCGAATGACATCGGCTTCGCCTAATCCTTCGGCAGAGGATTCCTTCACGACAGCCTCGGCAATCATCTTCTTGGCTTCGGCTTCCTTCTCGGATGCGGTTTGCTCGGCTTCAGCCTGAATCACGCGCTCCTCAGCCCGCATCTCTGCTGCCGATTTGGCTGCTTCAGCTTCCTTGAGAACGGTGTAGGCATCTTCATCAGCCTTAAGTTGTGCCGCTTCCTTACCAGCCTCAGCTTCCTTGATTTTTCTAATGAGCTGCTCTTCGGCATTCGCCTCGGCAGTGGTCACGGTTACCTGCTTAAAGCGATCAGCCGTGGCAAATTCTTCAGTGTCCTTGATACGCTGCTGCTCTTCAACAACCCCTTTTTCAACAGCTACCCGCTCACGGATCACTTCCTGAATCTCCTTCTTCTGAACCTCAATCACCTTCTCGGCTTCGATCGATTTCAGCTCGGTGACGCGTTTGCGTTCGATCTCTTCAAGCATGCGCTCGCGCTCGACACGTTCGAGCTCGACGCCATCGGTGCGTTCTTTATTGCGCAAAGCAACCAGGACCTGGCGCTGCTTGTTTTCTTCGGAAATTTGGATCTCTTCCTCAGCGGAAATCCGGGCTTGCTCGGACTTCTGGCGTTCTTCTTCCTGGACTTTTAAAGCTTCGGCCTCTTCACGGAATCTCACCGTCTCGACCTCACGTTCCTGCTTGGCTTCGGTCTCCTTCAGCTGACGTTCGAGTTCAAGAATGGCTTCACGAGCTTCGACATCCTGCTGCTTGATGACTTTCTCTTTATCCCGCTGGATATTGTTCGCGAGCTTGGCCTGAGTCGCAGTCAATTCGGTAATCTTTTTAATACCTTCCGCATCGAGAATGTTATCCGGATCAAGCATCGAGAGCGGAGTTTGCTCAAGGTAGTCGATCGCAGCATCATCGAGAACAAAACCATTAAGATCTGTTCCGATAACCTTCAAAATCTCGTCCCTGAAAGTGTCGCGATCCTCATAGAGAGCGATAAAGTCGAACCGCTTACCTACGGTTTTGAGGGCCTCCGAGAATTTTGCATCGAAAAGAGCGCGAATCTCTTCCTCGGATGAAGCCCTATCACAACCGATCGACTCGGCAACCCGAAGAACGTCTTCCGAGGCATTGTTCACCCTTACGAAGAAGGCGACTTTAATATCAGCGCGAAGATTATCTTTACAGATCAGTCCGTTCTTTCCGGTCCGGTCAATCTCGATCCGCTTTAGCGAAATATCCATATGGTCGATCCGATGCATGATCGGGTAGACAACTCCTCCGTTGAAATAGACTTTCGTCCCGCCCCAACCTGTTCGAACCAATGAGGTTCCCTTTTCCACCTTGCGGTAAAATGTCAGCATTAAAAAAGCTGCCAATCCAGCTAAGACCAACGTTCCGATTCCAATCGCTAGAAGGAGTTCGAATCCAAACGCCAAGGGCATTATTTCATTTATTTTCATCATTTTAGTTTTCGTTAAATTTGTCTGTTTTCGCGATGAACTTCTGGTTCGCGTCATCGAATCCAATTATCAAAATCTGGTCGCCCCTCACCAATGGCTTTTCCTCCTCCGCCAATCGGCAATTGAGCAAAGCCGGAGCCCCTTTGGGCCGAACAACCTCGCACTGTCCAAAATCGCGATCCAGCACCCGGCTTTTCACCACTCCGGATGAACCGATCAGCGGCTCCTGGTGCTCTTTGTCATTTTTGATTGAGTGAAAAAACGGACGGAGCGGCTGGGTTGCGAGCTTCACCATGAAAACACTGAGAATGAAATTTCCAAAAAGGAATACAAAAGCCAATCCGCTACTCTGTCCCGGATTAAAATAATAGTTGGAAGAAATCGCAACAGCCCACATGAAAAGAGTGAGTAAGCTCAGCACGAGCATCACCGGAACATCCTGGGCGTTTACCAACCGCATTAGGAATCCAAACACCCCGTCGGCATCAACATCAGCATCGCCATCGGCATCTATCGATCCATCGACTTTCACCTCGGCGTCAGCATCTCCCAATCCTATCAGACTAAAAATCCAAAAAAGGAACACCAACCCCAACAAAATCGTCAGCGGCAAATTGTAAGCCAATAGGGCCTGTTCCCAAATTTCTTTCACGGTGGTATAAAGAACAAATATCGCTTCTTTCCTCCATTACAAAAATTCTGGGAGTTTACACCGCGCTTAAAGATAGGAGGTAAACCCATCCACCGTGCTCTGATCCAAACGTTTAACCATTGCTAACGAAAGGGCCACCATGGCGTGGTAATCATGATCGGAGATAATGGCGTTGTGCGAATGGATGTAGCGAGCAGGCGTTCCCAGCACCACCGAAGGAATTCCCTCATTGGCGATATTAAATGAACCTGCATCCGTTCCGCCACTCGTGCGCACGGTCACTTGATGAGGAATTCCCTCCGCTTGCGCTGTCTCAATAGCAAAGCGACCAAGACGTGGGTTCATGATGGCGCTCGGATCATGCAAACGAATTTGCACTCCCCCACCGATCACCCCCTGACTCTCGGAAAGAGGCATGCCCGGAGTATCGTCGGCGGGCGGGCCCTCTAAAACAATCGCCACATCTGGCTTGGTGACATTAGCAAGCGTCTTGGCTCCGCGTAGACCGAGTTCTTCCTGGACCGATCCGGCAACGATCAACTCACAGCATTGAACCTCGGCCTCCTGGCCGACTTGAATCGCTCCCGCCATGCCGACGCGATTGTCGAAGGCCTTGGTCATATACCATCCCTTTTGCCGCATCGGCGTCCACGGGCTCCACGGGCAAATTGGATCGCCCAAGCGAACTCCCCACTCCTCGGCCTCGGCTTGCGAGCGCGCAGTGATATCGACAAACATATTTGGAACCCCGATAACCTTGTTCCGCTCAGCCTCGGAAAGGAAATGCGGCGGGCGGGAACAAACCGTCCCCATGATCTTATCTCCGGAGGAAGTTTTCACCTCAACTCGCTGGGATAGCAGAGTATGCCCCCACCAGCCTCCAACCGGCACCATCTTGAGAAAGCCATTTGGAAGGATCGTTTGAACACGAAATCCCACCTCGTCCATGTGGCCCTCGACCATGATTTTAGGTCCGGAATCACCCTTGCGGCAATAAACCGAGCCCACTTTATCACTTCCGAGATCGCCATATTCACGAAGTTCATTGACGAAGATTTCCCGCACTTCGTCCTCAAATCCGGGGACGCTGTGGGCTTGCGTGAGAGATTCGAGGAGAGCGAGGCCTTTTTTCTGCATGGGAAAGTCCTAACAACCCACGCTTGAAACTTGAAATAGAAAACCCTAGATAGCCCCTCTTTATGGAAAAGGTCTCCGACGTCAACGTCCTCAACAATACCCCTCTGCCCTCGCCGGCCGTCCTGATGAGCCAGGTCGCCCGAAGTCAAGATCAGGCCCAATTGGTCTCCGAATCGCGCTCCGCCATCTGCGACTCCCTCTTCGTGCCAGACTCACGATTCCTTCTCATCGTTGGCCCCTGCTCCATTCACGACACAGATGCCTGCCATTCCTACGCCGAAAAACTCGCCGGATTGGCTGAAGAGGTGAAAGAGAAGATCCTCGTCGTGATGCGGGTTTACTTCGAAAAACCCCGTACCACAGTGGGCTGGAAGGGCCTTATCATGGACCCCGACCTCGACGGATCGGACAATATCCCCAAGGGACTGGCAAAAGCCCGCGAGTTCCTCACCGAGATCCTCGGTCTGGGCCTCCCCACTGCCACCGAACTCCTGGACCCTATTACTCCACAATACATTTCCGACCTCATTTCCTGGTCCGCCATCGGAGCCCGCACTTCGGAAAGCCAGACCCACCGCCAAATGGCCTCCGGCCTTTCCATGCCCCTCGGCTTCAAAAACACCACCTCGGGTGACGTCATCGCGGCCATCAATGCCATCAAAGCAGCCTCCAACCCGCAAACTTTCCTTGGCGTTTCCCAGGAAGGCGTGGCCTCCGCCGTCTCGACCGCCGGAAACCCCCACTGTCACCTCATCCTCCGCGGCGGCGACGGGGGCCCTAATTTCGATCCCGACTCGATCAAGCAGACCCGTGACACTCTCTTGAAGCACAACCTCGCCCCCGGAATCATGGTCGATGCCTCCCACGCCAATTGCGGAAAGGATTGCACCAGAATGCCCGGCGTTTTCGAGGAAATCGTCAAGCAACGCGCCGAAGGAGATCGCTCCATCATTGGAGCGATGCTCGAGAGCCACCTCGAGGACGGCGCCCAAAAATTTCCCCAACCGCTCGATGAGCTCAAATACGGGCAGTCCATCACGGATCAATGCATCGACTGGGAAACCACCGAGCGTATCGTCAAAGAAGCCGCCAATCGACTCTAGTCAGCGATTTCCGCCGGATCGCACGCTTTCCTTGCTATTCTCAGGATTCTGAGGCAAGGACCGCTCGCGCTTCCGCGCAAAACCAGCCAACTGTATCATGTCCCAGTTCAGAAACCTCGCCATCATCGCCCACGTTGACCATGGCAAAACCACCCTCGTTGATCAGCTTCTTCAAGCTGGCGGCGCCTACCGTGAAAACCAAGCTGTCACCGAGCGGGCCATGGACTCCATGGACCTGGAAAGGGAAAAAGGCATCACCATCAAATCTAAGAACACTGCCGTTCACTGGAAAGATCACATCATTAACATCGTCGACACTCCGGGACACGCCGACTTCGGCGGCGAAGTGGAACGCGTCATGAAAATGGTCGACGGTGTCATTCTCGTCGTCGATGCCTTCGGTGGACCACAAGCTCAGACGCGCTTTGTTTTGCGTAAGGCCCTCCAGGAAGGCCTCAAGCCCATCATCGTCGTCAACAAGATCGACCGCCCTAACTCAGACCCACTCGGAGTGCACGACAAGGTCCTTGAGCTTTTCCTCGAACTCGACGCCACCGAAGATCAATTCGATGCACCTACTCTTTACGGGTCTGCCAAAAACGGATTCTTCTCCACCTCACACGACGTGACCGAGGGAGACTGTATCCCTCTCATTGAAGCCATCATCGAGCACATCCCCGCTCCTATCGTGGATGCCGAGGCTCCCTTCAAAATGCTCGTTTCCAACATCGACTGGGATGACTACGTCGGTCGAATCGCCATCGGAAAGATCCTCTCCGGCTCCATTAAGAAAGGCGACACCGTTTTTCGCTTCAAGAAAGACGGCACCAAGATTCGCACCAAAATTGGCAAGGTTTTTGAATACACCAACCTCGGAATCCAGGACACTGAAGATGGCGTCGCTGGAAACATCGTTGGCATCGCGGGCTTCGAAGACGCCGACATTGGCGAAACCCTCGCCGGAGACGAAGAAACCGACCCGCTCCCTCCTGTCAACATCGACCCACCGTCGGTGCAGATGCAGTTCTCCATTAACGACGGCCCCTTCGCCGGAAAGGACGGAAAGCACGTTCAATCCCGCGTCATTCGTGACCGTCTTCTTCGCGAGAAGAAGTCCAACGTCTCGATTCACGTAGAAGATTCAGAACTCGCCGGTGTCTTTAATGTCTCCGCTCGTGGCGCGATGCAGATCGCCGTTCTCGTGGAAACAATGCGCCGTGAAGGATTCGAAATCCTCGTTTCCCGCCCGACCGTCATCGTGAAGCGCGACGAAAATGACAAGCGCCTTGAGCCCTGGGAAACCCTCTACCTTGAGATGCCCAGCGAGTATGCCAACCCACTTCTTAAGATTCTTAACGAACGCAAAGGCATTCTCGAGAACATGGAGACCAACGACGCCTCCGGCCGCACCCTCATCACCGCCAACATTCCCACTCGCGGAATCATTGGTCTTGAATTCGAACTGGTCAATCTGACCTCCGGTCACGGCATCATGTCCCACCTCTTCGATGAATATAAGCCATGGGCTGGAACCATTTCCACCCGGCAAGCCGGTACGCTTGTCTCCATGGACACCGGCCCGGCCACCGCCTACAGCCTCCTCGCGCTCGAAGGACGCGGAACCCTCTTCGTCAACCCAACCGAGGAAGTTTATACCGGCATGGTGATTGGCGAAAACTCCCGCGCCGATGACCTCCCCGTCAATCCGGTTAAAGCCAAGAAGCTCGACAATATTCGCTCCGCGACCAAAGAAAACACCCAGAAGCTCGCTCCTGCGCTCAAGTTTTCCCTCGAACGCGCCATCGAATACATCGCCCCTGATGAGCTGGTCGAAGTCACTCCAAACTTCCTCCGCCTTCGCAAGCGCATCCTCGATCCCCACGAGCGCAAGCGCGCCGTCAAGGCGGCCAAAGCCGAAGGCTAGACTCTCACACTTCTTCCAATTTCAAAAATCTCACCCTTTCGAGGATGGGATTTTTTTATGCAAGGCTCACCGGAGGAAGGTAATTAATTCCACCTCATTATCATCCCCTGAGGTGACAGCGATTCTTACGACACCGATCGTGTGGTGCACAGAGATGGAGCACAAAAAAGGCCACTCCGCAGAGCGACCCTCTCGATTAGATTTGCGATAAGTCTTACTTGCCCCAAGCCTCCCAGACTTTCTGAATATCATCCTGCCCAGGTAGTTCACCATCAACGATCAAGAATCCATAATTCACGGTCAGAGACTCACCTTGCTTGACGTCCTTTTCAAAGAAGGCTCCGAAGCGTCCGTAGTCGCGGTAGGCCGAGTGAACGGTCCCTTTCGGATTACTTTTCGAATTGAGATGAACCACGCCGTATTGCTTTCCAGCGAGAGTATAATTCTCAGCAGCCCATGGCATATCCTTGGTGCCCTTCACTTTTTCAACACCTTTCGGGAAAACATACTTGGTGAGCTTCTTATCTACCTCATTAGCGGGACGATACTGAATCCCCGCGTGCTCGGGGTCTCCCTTCAACTGGACATCTCCGCGCACCGGCGTGAGCTTGGATTGAAAATCAATGAGAGCCCGTCCTCCATGCGCTCCCGCAGTCACGGTAAAGCTGCGCTCTTCTTCGATGAAAGCCTTTCCGTCGCCATCCATCCAATGAATTACCGAAGTGAACGAGGCGGCATTACCCTTGGCTTCCTGCTTGGAGAATTTTTGATGAACAATGTCGCCGCCCTTCATGTGCCAGCGGTCGAATTTTTTGCCGTCGAAGCCGATCTTGCTCCAGCCGATGAAAATCCCGCGGTGGTGCGTAAACTGTCCACCCGGCCCTTTCGTAATCGGCTTCTCACCTTCCTTATCAAAAACGTGCAAATACGGCTTGTAGGTATTGTGATGTGTTGTCTTGTCGGTGGTGTCATACTCATACATGTAGCGAACGAGAACCTTCCCGTCCGAAATCACATCAAGATGCTTCCCCTTCTCATCCTTGAACTCCAAGGCCCCAAACACCGGCATCACCGCCAGGCCGCTCAATAAAAATCCATGCTTCATGATCCTTCAATGACGCTGTATTTGACTCGATTATTTCAAGGAACGCCGGAATATCTCCCAAAACATCCCGTATCTATCTCCTCATTCATGAAAACGCTCTTATTCCTCCTCTTCCTTTTCTCGGCCAATGCCTTCGCCAAACCCAACGTCATCGTCTTTCTCATCGACGACCTCGGCTGGGCCGACTTGAGCTGCCAGGGCTCTCGGTATTACGAAACCCCCAATCTCGATAAGCTAGCCGCTTCCGGAATTCGCTTCACCAATTCTTATTCCGCCAATCCCGTCTGCTCACCCACCCGGGCCGCCCTCCTTACAGGAAAAGCCCCCCAGCGCGTCGGCATCACCCAGTGGATCCCCCAGCCCTCGACTCTTCACCTTCCTGCGGAGGAAACCACCATCGCCGAAGCCTTCCAATCCGCCGGATACCAAACCGGATACATCGGCAAGTGGCACCTCGGCGAAAAAGACAACCAACTTCCTACCGCCAACGGCTTTTCGTGGATGAAGTCCGTCAATCGAGCCGGCCAACCAGCCTCCTACTTCTTTCCCTACACTCGAAAGTCAAAACGCGGAAACTACTGGGACGTCCCTGACCTCAAAGATGGCAAGGAAGGCGACTACCTCACCGACGCCCTCACCGATCACGCCTTGGATTTCATCAAGGAGAAAAAAGCAAAGCCCTTCTTCCTCTACTTCGGACACTACGCCGTGCACACCCCGATTCAGGCTCCCAAGGAACTCGTTAAAAAATACGAGGAAAAGAAAAAGAAACTCTACGGCAATAGCGGTGCCGAAAAAATCTTCCATCGTTACCAAACCACCTCCCGCCCCCGTCAGGACCACGCCACCTATGCCGCGATGATGGAGAATCTCGACACCAACATCGGACGCGTCATGTCCAAGCTCGACGAACTCAGACTCACCGAAAACACCGTCATCCTCTTCACCTCTGACAACGGAGGTCATTGCCATCTCAAAAAATCACCCGGCGTCACCTGCAACCTCCCTCTCAAGTCAGGCAAAGGATGGACTTTCGAAGGTGGCATCCGCATCCCCACCATCATTTCCTGGAAAGGCAAACTCAAACCCGGCATCTGCGACACCCCCATGATCTCTATGGACGTCATGCCTACTCTCCTCGATCTCACTGATCAAAAACTCCTCCCAAAACAACACCTCGATGGAACATCCCTCAAACCCGCTCTCCTCGGCAATGCCACTCCGGCTCTCAACGAGCGAACGCTCGCCTGGACCTACCCGCACAACCACGGTTCGGGCCACCGCCCGTCCCACGCCATCCGCAAAGGCAACTGGAAGCTCATCCACTTCGACACAACCGACACCAACGAGCTCTACGATCTCAGCACCGACCTCGGAGAAAAGACCGACCTCGCAAAAAAGCATCCTAACAAAGTAAAGGCTCTCCAAGCCGAGCTCGCTGCTTGGATCAAGGAGACCACTCCCCAAACACCCTAGGGAAAAATCCCGCCTTCACCTCTATCACCAACAAGGTGGCTGGTCACCAGAGCTCCTCTTTCACAAGCAGAAAGCACCGCCAAGAGAACATACAGGGTGATTCCTTGTGAGGCAAATAGACTCAAGGCTGCCGAGATGCGCCCTGATCCGTAAAAGCGTGAAAAATAGGTAATATACCAATTTGTGCAGTCGCGCTTTTTTTTCCTCGTGCTAGTTTTTGCACAACTTCATCGTAATCAACGAACTCCCATACATGACACAAGAAGAACTTTCCGCTGAAATCACTGCCCGCTCCGCCTTCGTCGCCCCGCTACGACAGGAAATTTCCCGGGTTCTCATTGGCCAAAGCCACCTCGTCGACCGCATGTTGGTCTGCCTCCTCACCGGAAACCATCTTCTCGTGGAAGGCCTCCCCGGATTGGCCAAAACCCTCGCCGTCAACACCTTGGCACAGGCCATGACCGCGCGCTTCGGGCGGATTCAGTTCACGCCCGACCTCCTCCCCGCCGACGTCATCGGAACGCACATCTACAATCCCGGCACCCAGGAATTCACCGCCAAGGAAGGTCCGGTCTTCACCAACCTCCTCCTCGCCGACGAAATCAACCGCGCTCCCGCCAAAGTGCAATCCGCGCTTCTCGAGGCGATGCAGGAAAAGCAGGTCACTCTTGGCGGAGAAACCCGTCAACTCCCTTCGCCTTTCCTCGTCATGGCAACCCAAAACCCGCTTGACCAGGAAGGCACCTATCCGCTTCCCGAAGCTCAAATGGACCGCTTCATGATGAAGGTCATCGTCGATTACCCTGCCCGAGACGAGGAAAAGGAAGTCCTCCGCCGCATGTCTTCCACCACCACAATACCGGAAGCCTCACCCGTGACCGACTTGAACGCGATCATCGCGGCCCGCGACCTCATCAACGAAGTAAACGTCGATCCGAAAATCGAAGACTACATTCTCGATATCGTTTTTGCCACCCGTGCAGAAGGACGCAGCCAACTCTCCGAGCGTCAGTCCGGACTCGACCTTTCGGGCTTCGATCCACTCATCACAGCCGGAGCCTCTCCCCGAGCAAGCATTCAACTCATCCGCGGAGTTCGCACCCTGGCTTTCCTCGACGGTCGCCCCTATGCTCTTCCCGAAGACGTCAAGGCCATCGCTCCCGACATTCTCCGCCACCGCCTGATTCCATCCTACGAAGCCCAGGCCGAAAACATGGACGCCGACGCCCTCATCACTCAACTCCTCGACACCCTCCGCACTCCCTAGTCCGCGATGTTGGCTTCCGAACTCATGGAAAAAGTGCGGCGGATTGAAATCCGCACCCGGCGAATCGTCCAAAACCGCACCGCCGGAGCCTGGCACGCTTCGTTCAAAGGACGCGGCATTGAATTTGCAGAGATCCGCGAATTCCAGGAAGGGGATGAAGTTCGCTCCATCGACTGGAATGTTTCTGCCCGTCTCGGCTCGCCATACATCAAACTCTTCACTGAAGAGCGCGAGCAGAACGTCTTCTTTCTCGTCGACCGCTCGGCCTCCGGCCAGTTCGGCTCGGGCGAAATGACCAAGGCCGAATACACTGCCGAAGTCGCCGCCGTCCTCGCTTTCTCGGCAACTCTCAACAAGGACCGCGTTGGCCTCCTCCTCTTCTCAGACCAAGAGGAACTCCACCTCGATCCCGCCCGCGGACACCGCCACGTCCTCCGCATCATCCGGGAACTCCTCGCCTTCGAGCCAAAGTCCCAAAAGACCGACCTCGCCGCGGGGATCGAGCACCTTCTTAAAACAACCTTAAAGCGATCCATTATTTTTATCCTGAGCGACCTCATCACCCCCGAGTTCGACAAACCCCTCCGGGCCCTCTCTCGAAAACACGAAGTCATCCTCCTTCACGTCACCGACCCCATCGAACGAAGCCTCCCGAATATTCCCGCCCTCTCGATTTCCGATCTCGAAACCGGCGAAGTTACCCGCCTCCGCCGCAAGGATGCCCAATCACTCGCAATCCGCACTTCAGAGGACTCTTCCGCTCTCGCCAAGAAATGCCTTCGCGCCGGCGTCGACTACGTTCCACTCGACACTGCCGTCGATTATCTTCCCGCCATCGTGGGGCTCTTCGATAAGCGTATCTCCCGCCGATGAAATCGTTTCTCAAAATCCTGAAGTATCTCCTCTTCACGATCCTCATCGTGGGCTTGATCTTCGTGGTCATTTTCTTCCGCGTCTGGCAAAACAACGAACGCCCCGGACTGGTCAGCGCCACTTGGGATGAAGACGAGGTCCTCCTTGGGCACAGCCGTGACCTAAGCGTTACCATCCGTGCACCCTGGCACCGCGATGTGATCACCGCTCGCCCGGTCGCCCACCCCGACTTCCTCCCCCCGGTCAAAGAGAAATACCTCTTCGCCAAAGGCGACCTCGATTTCTCCGGGTATCGCCTCTGGCACTATCGCATCCCACTCGTCGCCACCGACACCACTTCGCTCGAAGGAAAAACCATCACTCTTCCCATCAAGCGCACCGGACGAATCGGCCCAAACTCGGTCACCGTCCCCCTGCCCGAACTGACCATCAAATTACCCGGAAGCATTCCTCCCGACCCCGAAAACCCCCAGAACTTCCTCAACGAAGAACCTCCACTGAGCGAAGAATTCAACGACTCGGTCATCCCCGAAGATCAAACCAACTACTGGCTCATCGTCGCGGTTATTCTCATCCTCCTCGGCGCGGTATTCTTTCTCGTCAGGCGTCAAAAAACCATCAATGCCACCCCGCCCTGGGAGCGTGCCCTTAGCAAACTCGACAGACTCGCCCTCGATGACACCGCTCCGGAAAAATTCTTCTCCCAGCTCACCGACATTCTCAAGCAATACACGGCCGAACGGTATCTCGTTCCTGCCCGCGCCAAAACTTCGTCCGAATTTATTCGCGACTTAAAGAGGCTCTCGGACATTCCCGAAGAACATCTCGACAAATTGCCGCCTCTGGCCCGCTTGGCAGATGGAGTGAAATTCGCCGGCCTGACTCCGGACGACGACGACGCACCCCACTCGCAGAACCTCGTCCGTTCATTCGTAGTCGATACCACTCCCAAACCTGACACCGAAACCGAAGATGCCTGAATTCGCACACCCCTTCGTCCTCTGGCTCATCCTGCCTTTACTGCTGGGTGTTGCTTGGCGTTGGTTCGGCACTCCAGCTTCTATCGCCGTGTCCTCGACCAAGCATTACACGAATGCTCCGGCCCCGAAGCACTTCGCGCCCTGGCATATTCTCCTCTTCTTGGAAACCCTCGCCACCATCGCTTTTATCGTCGCCCTGGCCCGCCCCCAACAAGGGGTTGAATTGATGCCCCAAACCCAGGAAGGAACTGACATTATGCTGGTCCTAGACTACTCTAACAGCATGGATGCCTATGATCCAGATCCCTCCCTCAGCGAGTCTACGGTCAGACGCCTCGTCGCTGAGAGAGCCATCAAAGATCGTCTTGATGTCGCTCGAGAGCAAATCCAGCGCTTCGTCAAACGCCGCTCGGCCGACCGCATCGGACTCGTCATTTTTGGTGTCGATGCCTACCTGTCATGCCCGCCCACTCTCGACCACGATCACCTGATTGCCAAGGTCGACCAACTCACCGGCTCGCTCCTATACCGTCACGAACGAGGGACCAACATCGCCGGTGGAATTGGAGCTGGAGTCAACGCTCTCGTAAACCACAGCGAAAGCCGCCGCACCATGATCCTCATTACCGATGGCGACCACACCGTCGATGACGAGGTGTTCACCCCCGAGGAGGCCGCGGAGGTTGCCCGTGACAAAGAGATCACGATTCACACCGTGGGGATTGGCAGCGACAATCCTTTTCTAGACACCTACCTGAGGAGTTCTGGCGCCAGCATTCAATTCGACACCCGTAACCTTGAAAAAATTGCTGCCATCACTAACGGGCGTTTTTTCCGAGCCAAAGACAATCAGGGATTCGAGGATGTCATGGATACCATCGACGCCCTTGAGACGACTTCCCGAGTCCACGAAGCCCTCGTCTTCCAGCGTGACCTTTATCCCCTCTTCCTCATCTGCGGCGCCATCACCCTCGCNACCGCCTTCCTGCTTCGCCACACCTTACTGAGAGANATTTGCTGATGAAATTCCTTTCCTACCATCACCTCATCTGGGTCCTGCCGATTCTTCTNGGCGCGACCGCCGCACTCTATTGGTCCATCCGACAGCGCCGGCAAGCCATTCAGCTTCTGACAAACCACGCGGCGAAATGCAATCTCCAGACCAACGCCTCCCCCTTGCGCCGTCGCATTCTCACCGTCTCGCTTTTCTCCGCTCTCGTCCTGACTCTCCTCGCAGCGCTACGCCCCACCGGTGGAACCGAATTTAACGAAAATAAAAAGCCCGCCAAAAATCTTATCGTCCTCCTCGATGTCTCCCGCTCCATGGGGGCCAACGATTCCGACGGCCTCTCCCGCATGGACGCGGCCAAACTTCTCCTGCGCGAATTCATCAACACCCGTCCCACCGACCGCATTGGCTTGATTTCCTTCGCCGGAGCCTCCTATCCGGAATGCCCGACGACTATCGATCGCACCATGCTCCTCCAGCGACTCGACAAGCTGAAACCGGGCTCGCTCCCTGTCGGCGGAACCGATATCAACACCGCCCTCCTGGAGGCTCAAAACCTCCTCGGTGATGATCCCCCCACCGGATCTGCAATTCTGGTCTTCTCCGATGGAGACAATGTCACCGGAGAAAGCCCCGCCAGGGTTCTCGAGGAGCTCAAGAAAGCAAACATCGCCGTCATCGCTGCCGCCTTTGGCAAACCCGGCTCACCGGCTCCCGTCCCAAACTCACCCTTAGAATCCACCGCCGATCATAGCACCCTCAATAAACTCGCCGATGCCACCGATGGTCTCTACCTCGCCGGTATCCCCTCCAAGGTCGACGCTCAAATCGAGGAGCTTTCCACTCGTGTGGACACCATCGAAATCAACGGTGACAACTTTGCCAAAGAAATCTACAATCGCCCGCTGGACCTCTACGCCTACCCACTCACCCTTGCCCTTATCCTTCTTATGATTCACCTCTTCCTTCCCCTGCGCAGCAAAGCCTGGCACCCGCTCACCGCACTAATCGTGCTCTCCTTCATTTTCTCCCCCGCGCTCAAAGGAGCACAACACACTGACTTCGACCGCGCTCTCAAGGAAGCCAAGGAAGAAGAACTTCCCCTCGCCGTCATCTTCACCGGCTCCGACTGGTCCCAACTCTCCATCACTTTCGAAAAGGAAATTCTCTCCCACAAAGTCTATCAGGACTGGGCCAAATCCAAGGTCATCACCGTTCTTATCGACCTCCCCCGCACCGGGATCGACAAGGAAAGCCGCAATGCCCGACGCGCCCTCGCCGCCAAGTTCGATATCACCAGCTACCCCATGGTAATCTTCCTCGACACCGACGAGAACAACCTCGGCACCCTCTCCCATGATTCCAAGGGGGCCGCCTCCTGGATCAAAAGGGCCAACGCCATCCTCGACGGTGACAGCTCGGTCTCCGACACCGCCGCATCCATCGACTATCTCCCAGAAGCTGTCAAAGAACAACTCGAGAACAAAGACCTCACCGACACCCAACGCAGCATCGGCTACTACAACAAAGGAGTGGAATTCGAGCGCGCCGAGCCCAACCTCGAACTCAAATCCAAAGACCAATTCAAGCTCCTCGTCGACCTTTATTCCAAGGCCGCTGAATTCGCACCTATTGACCGGACCGACCTTCTTTTCAAAGCCCGCCTCAAGCTTGGCCTTCTTCACCATCGCAAAGGAAAGTCCATGGTCCCCAACTCTCAGGAGGAGGCCATGATGAAAGCTATGGAACTCCAAATGGAGCCCGTGAAAATGCTCGAAGAAGCCCTCAAATCCTTCCGCAAAGGCCTCGCCCTCTACAAGCAAGCGGCTCCTCTTGAACCTGCAAATGACAAACTCAGCACGAACTTCGCCGTCCTCTACCGCGACATCACGCGGGTCAAGGGATACCTCGACTATCTGAAGGCCTACCAAGCTGCGATCGAAACCACCCTCGCCGCCGTCACTCAGGAAAAGCGATTTCTGAAAAGCCTCGAGAGGGAAGTCACCACCAAGGAAGAAGTCAACAAAGCTACCATCGATGAATCCTCCAACGCCATCGACGACCTCGTCAAAAAGGCCCTCGCGATCAAGGAAAAGCCGACCCTCCTCCCCGAGGAGGGACTGAAGGATTACAAGCTCGCCCTTGAAGACATCGTCCTTGCCCCCTCCCCTCATCTAGACCGCGATCTCGAAGCCTCGGTGCAACACATTCAAGACGCCCTCGACCACCTCATCGACCCGCAGCAAATGCAACCACAACAGGGTGAGGGTGACGAAGAGGGCGATGGAGAGCCCGGCGAAGAAGGTGAAGGTGGAGAAGAGGAAGAAGAAGGCCAGGGCGATCGACCTGACGGCGAGGATGAAGGTCAGGGCGACGGAGACGAGGAAGGCGAAAAACCGGAGGAATCCAAAAACGACGCCGACTTACGACGCTCCGGCAAAGAAAATGGCGACCTCCGCGATCGTCTCCTCGAACGCCTCGGGAATAAGAATCGCAACAAGAGGATCCCCAGAAACAAAGACCATTGATCTCCCTCCATGATTCGTTTTCTGGCACTTTTTCTGGCAAGCTCCCTGATCTCAGCAGGGCAGGATTTTTGGACTCCCGAACTGCCCTCGGAAATTCAAACCGACCTCCGCCACGAAATTCTCATCGACACCAAAGCCGAAATGGCTTGGGGAAAGTTACCCGACCATCCAAAAATAATCTGGCTCGACATCTCCAATCGACGCACCCGCCAGGGCAGAACCTTCAACACTCTGGGCTTCATCGCGAAGACCCCCGGAACGATCGAGTTCCCCCCCATTCCCATTGTTCTCGAGGGAAAGGAATTCTTCATTCGCAAGGGAACAATCCG
>NHEN01000152.1 GCA_002172625.1 Verrucomicrobiaceae bacterium TMED86
CGGAGTCTCGAGGACATTCCAGCACCCTTCCAGCGAGAAGAGTGCCAAAGTCGCCCGCAGCTTCCGCGACTGGAGCCTGGGCCGGCAATTCGACCTCCGTCCCGATCTACCCAAAATCACCTGCCCCGTCCTCTGGCTCACCGGAATCAAGGACGAAAAATTCAGCGCCATCGCTAAAGATTCAGCCTCTCGCATCCCTCGTGGCCGCATGATTTCCGTCCCCAATGCCAGCCATCGCCTCCCCTGGCAACAACCCGATTCGTTCGTCAGAATCGTCAAAGACTTCGTCGAGCTCTCCAGCCCCCTCTAGTCCCTTACAAAAATACCCGAGAATTCTCCTCGTCTCTTCTTGCAGTCTGCCCATCGCTGGCACAAAGTTCCCCTAACATTTCCAAGACTAATGTTTAAACGTATCAAAAATCTCATCAAAGGCTTCTTCGGGCTCTTCATCGGCGGACTCGAAAAACGGAACCCGGAAGCACTCCTCGCCAACGAGAAAGAAAACCTCCGCGCGCAAATCTCCGAGTTCAACAAGGGCCTCTCCGCTCACGCCGGCATGGTCGAAAAACTGATTTCCCGGGCCAAGAAACTCGACAAGCAGGAAAATGAGCTCCGCGCCAAGACCGCCGCCAACCTGAAAGCAGGCAACCGTGAAGCCGCCGGCAAGCTCGCCCTTCAGCTGCAGACCGTCGATAAGGAACACGACGAAGTCCGTGAGCAAATGGAGACCGCTGACGCCCGCTACAAGGAACTTGTGAAAGCCCGCGACGTCAGTATCAAGGCCGCCAAAGATCGTATCGAGCAACTCCGTCGCGACCTTGATGACATGAAAGTCTCCACGGCAATGGCCGATCTCAATGAAATGGCCGCCGGCATGGTCACCGAAATCGGTGGCTCCGGAGACACTCTCAACCGTCTCGAAGAAATGGTCGAAGACGAACGAACCAAAGCAGCCGGACGTGCCCGTGTCGCACGTGACCAGCTCGACCTCTCTGACATAAATACCCAGGAAGCAGAGCAAAGCGCTCTCGCCGAAATGGCGCTCGCCGACTTTGCCGCTGCCGAAGGAATCGAACTCGAGTCCGACGCTCCTGCCGACGATAGCAAGCCCGCTTCCGAAACCAGCCAGGGGACCATGGGACCGAGCGAGTCTGCTTAAGCCCATTTCATCGTAGATGGAAAAGAAACTCCTCTGGCTCCTCGCCATCGTGGTGATTTCACTGGCCGGAGGAGTCTGGTGTTTCAAAATCTACGCCGACAAACAAACCCAACACCACGAAGATCCCGGTCTTCCGCAGGGGTTCTCCCCGCCACCCGATCCCGACTCAGTAGAATGAAGACCTCCATCCCGGCCTGGGCCAAGGAAACGATCGCTCGATACGAAAGTGGTTCCGCCGGATGCTTTGTTCTCCACGGAAATGTCAGCGACCGCTTTCTCCTTCCTTTAAAAAATCCTCGACTCGGAAGCCTAAGCGATTTCCTCAGCGAAGTCCTCCTCCCTCGATTCGAGGTCGTCCTCAGTTACGACCTCGGCCAGGGAATCCGAGTCGAACGCGGCAAGGAAATCTTCTCCGAGTGGCCCAGCCTCAAAAAGGAGGCCCAACTCCCCACCCAACCCCTGCGCGCCTCCCGTTTCCTCGGCCGCTACCTTACCTACAACCGCAATCTCGAAGCAGTCGGGGTCAAAGCCCCCCGCGTGGCCCTCATTTTAAAAGGCGCGCAATTAATGTGCCCTTCCCTTCCGAATGCCCTTAACCATGATCTCCACGCCATGGCCAGCATTTGGCGGACCTGGGCTTCTTCCGATAATCTCGCCTCTCACGGGCAGGCCGTCTTTCTCCTCTCGGAGAATCTCAACGAACTCCACTCTCACGTCGTCAATGATCCCTCTGTTGCGGATCTGGAAATCCCGCTTCCTTCCGTCGAAGAACTCGCCGGCGTCATGGAGGCCCTCTCAGATTCCTGCCCCGAAGCCGTCAAAGATGTTCGCGACCGACTCCCCTGGGCCGCCGCCCGACTCCGCGGCGCGACCGTCAGCGCAGTGGAAGACCTCCTCCGCCGGCGCCATTACGACAAGCAACCACTCGTCGAAAACGACTTCAGCCAACTCAAAAAAGACCTCGTCGAACGCGACTGTGCCGGATTAATCGAATTCGTCGAACCCGACCGCTCGCTCGACGACATTATCGGACTCGATGGCGTCAAGGACTGGCTCCGGCGTGATCTCGATCTCTGGCGCCGCGACGAACTCAGCGCCATGCCGATGGGCTACCTTTTCTGCGGCCCTGTCGGCACCGGTAAAACCTACCTCGCAGAATGCCTCGCCGGAGAAGCGGGTGTTCCCGTCGTGACGCTCAAGAATTTCCGTGATCGCTGGGTTGGTAGCACCGAGGCAAACCTCGAAAAGATCTTTTCACTTCTTCACGCCCTCGACCGCTGCATGGTCTTCATTGACGAAGCCGACCAGGCCCTCGGGAAACGCGCCTCGGGCTCCGGAGACTCCGGCGTTTCCAGTCGGGTCTACTCCATGATCGCCAAGGAAATGTCCAATCCGCGGAATCGTGGCAAGCTTGTTTGGATTCTCGCTTCCAGTCGTCCTGATCTGATTGAAGTCGATCTCAAACGTCCCGGCCGCATTGATGTCAAAATCCCCATCTTTCCGGCCTGCGAGGAAAAAGAAGCCCTCTCACTCTTAAAAGCGCTCTGCGGAAAACGAGGCGTCAAACTCACAGATGAGGAATGGAGTCAACTCCACGAACATCTTCCCGAACTCGTCACCGCCGGAGGAGCCGAGGCCCTCGCAGTCAAAGCAGTTCGTCTGGTGAAGACCGGGACCCATTCGCCGTTCGAAGCCCTCCATCACATTCTCACCTCGAGTCGTCCGCCAATTCCCTTCGAAACTCTGCGTGCCCAAATGCGGCTCGCCATGAACGAAGCCACCGAAGGCGAGTTCATTCCCGATGAGATCCGCGACATGCTCCAATCATCGTGAACTGGAAAATCTACGCCGCCGGAAAACCCGCCCTCGCCTACGCCAAAACCGGTATCGAGGAATACCTCAAGCGATTAAAGCGCGGCGCCAAGGTCGAACTCATCTACCTCAAAGCCGGAGATTCCGAAACAGTCTCAAAAGACCTCCTCACCCGCTCCGAAGGAACTTTCCGCATCGCCCTGGACGAACGCGGCAAGGACTGGGACACTGATCTATTCGTGGCGAGGGTCAACCAATGGGAAATGGATCCCGGCATCAAAACAATCTCTCTCCTCATCGGAGCTTCCGACGGCCACACCCAGGATCTCCGCACCCAATGCAACGCGGTCTGGGCGCTCTCTCCGCTGACTTTACAGCACGAACTCGCCCTCGTCGTTCTTTTGGAGCAACTCTACCGCGCCTATTCCATCAAACGCGGCGAGCCTTATCACCGCTAGCTTAAGTGAGCTGCCACAAAGCTCTCCGGCAACTTCACAACTTCCCCCGGTTTGATCTGGAAGACATCACCACCATCAATTGAGATTTGGGTCATTTCGAGATCCGTTCCATGGATCACCAAGTGATACTCGGAGTACTCCGGTGTAAATTCGCCCACTCGACTCTGCCTTAATGTCATTCCATTTTCCGCCTTCTCCAATCTAAGTTGCTTCAAAACCGATCCCTTTTCATCGCGGTAGTCATAGCCCTCTCCCGAGTCTTCATAGAGCGAACCCTCCGCTGACCCTTGATCCGGATAGAGATGAAGCTCCATGTGGGAAAGCGGCACGCTGCTATTCATCCGCACGGGCGACAGCGGCAAGATCGATCCACCTCTCACATACAAGATGGTTTCTTCCAGCGGGACATCCCGCCACACTTCATCGCCACCGTCCATCTTACTCCCATTCCAAAAGTCATACCACGTTCCGCCCGGCAGATAAAACCATCTCCCTTCGATTTCTGGATCGGAAATCGGACAGGTAAACAAATCCGCACCCAGCGAAAATTCCTCCATCCGCCCGTGACACTCGGCGTCATTCTGGTCGAGATTGACCAAGGAACGTAGCATCGGCGTCCCCAATCGAACATGCTCTTCAAACACCGTATAAAGATACGGTAGAATGCGATAGCGGAACTCAATGAACTTTTTGGCGACTGCGGTATAAGGATCACCGAACGACCAGGGTTCCTGTTCATTTTCATCACCCGAACTATGAACGCGGCAAAAAGGATGGAACACGCCCATCTGCAACCAACGAACAAAAAGCTCTCCATCGGAACGACCGGAAAAACCTCCGATATCGGTTCCGACAAATGAGTATCCTGAAAGAGAGAGACGCTGACATTGACCGTTACCAATTTTCAAATGCTCCCAAGTAGATTGAATATCACCCGTCCAGGCAGAGCTGTAGCGCTGGGTCCCGGCATATGCGGATCTTGTGATTACGAAAGGTCGGCGAGCAGGCGCCGCCCGACGTAAACCCTCCTGGGTTGCCCTCGACATCTGCATGCCGTAGACATTGTGCGCCTTGCGATGGGAGCAAGGATGCCCATCATAATCGTGACGCACATCACGAGGGAAAGTTTTGTCCTCATTGAAGACAGCCGGTTCATTCATGTCGGTCCAGATCCCAGCCAAGCCGCTCTCTTCGATAAATGGAGGAAATAGATCAGCCCACCAATCACGCGCTTTTTCGCTCGTGAAATCTGGGAAGTGGCACGGACCGGGCCAAACACTTCCTTTCAACAGGGGGCCATCCATGCGACGACAGAAGACGTCGCTTTCAATCCCCGACTGATACACGTGGTATTCAGGATCAATCTTGATACCAGGATCGATAATCGCCACCGTTTTGATCCCGTCCCGCGCAAGAGCATCGGTCATGCGTTTCGGATTTGGATAGGCACCCCCAGCGGAATTCCAGGTGAAACACCTGAAGCCATCCATGTAGTCAATATCGACATAGATGGCATCGCAGGGAATCTCCAGGGACTTAAATCCGCTGGCGATTTCCATCACCTCATCTTCACTCTTGTAAGACCACTTGCATTGATGGAATCCCAAGGCCCACAATGGCGGAAGCTCGGGCACCCCCGTGAGTCGGGAATACGATGAAACCACATCCGCGACTTTCGGACCGTCCATGAAATAAAAATTCATCTCACCTCCCTGAGCCCAAAAACTCGCCACACTCGAACGCTCTTCCCCAAAATCGAAACTGGCACGAAAGGAATTATCAAAGAAAATTCCGTAGGCTCGATCATGATGAAGACCGATGAAGAACGGAATATTTTTATAAAGCGGATCCGTGGAGGCATCATAGCCATACACATCACTCCCCCAAAGCATACGCCGTTGCCCACGAAGATCTTTGTGCCCCGGAACATCGCCCAACCCATAGAAGCGTTCGCGAGCCTGAATATTTCTGCTGAGTATGACGTTCTCCCCACCAAAGTCCTCATTGTCATACCAATGAAATCCCTTCTCGTCCTGGCTGAGGACAAATCCATCGTGATCCTCCACTCGAATGAGCAATCCCATCTTCCCGATGAAAATCATGAGGGATTCCGTTTTCAGAGCGAACTCCTTCTCCCCTTCCTTCACCTCGAGCTTCATTCCGGATTGGTCCAAATCTTCTTTGATTGCGTAGGAAAACTCGTCGCTAAACTCCCCCGTCGGCGCAAAGCGAAACCGAATCGTCTTGGGGGCGATCGCGACCACCTCCAGCTCACACCGGTTGTCGCATACAAAGAGATAGCGCCCCTCAATTTCTTGCATCGTGACGACCTTGCCCGGGAAGAGTTCGCCTGTATTCTTAGGCATTCCGGTTTCGATGTAATTGTCTTTCTCGAAGGCTGGTTCCATTTGCGGCGGACGCTAGGACAACACCCCCACTTTATCCACTGATTTTCCAGCTATTTTCTATTCCTAGGATTCATGCCAAAAACCTGCCAGACTCATGGAAATCGGCATGCAAGAAAGAATCCTAATGCTCGGCTGGGAGTTCCCTCCTTTCATCAATGGTGGGCTCGGAGTCGCTTGCGATGGCCTGACCAGAGCCCTGACTGATCATGTGGACCTCGCTCTCATTCTCCCCGAAACAAGTCAGCTTCATCCCTACCATGAATCCCAGAATGCCTACTCAGGAGATCTCGACTCTCGGGTAAACTGTTTCACCCGGATGGCACTGGAGCGATCCAAGGATGACTATTTCGATATCATCCATGCTCACGATTGGATGACTTTCCGCGCGGGACTCAAAATTAAATCACTTTCCAACAAGCCACTCGTTCTTCACATCCACTCACTCAGCTACGACCGAGCCGGGCCAGAAGTGCGCGATTGGGTCTTCGATTTAGAAAAACTGGCTATGACCCAGGCCGATCACGTCATCACGGTGAGCGAATACAC
Source organism: Verrucomicrobiaceae bacterium TMED86 (assembly GCA_002172625.1). Taxonomy (GTDB): domain Bacteria; phylum Verrucomicrobiota; class Verrucomicrobiia; order Verrucomicrobiales; family Akkermansiaceae; genus SW10. The sequence goes on from NHEN01000152.1 coordinate 6,384, forward strand.
CAAGTCGATATGCGTCGAGCACTACGGAATTAACCCGGACAAGATTCAACCGATTCACAACGGTGTCGCCTCGATCACCACCACCCCATCTCAGCCAGAAAACCTCGTCACCTTTCTCGGACGAATGACCCAGCAGAAAGCCCCTCTCAACTTTCTCAAGATCGCAGCCAAAGTCCTGAAGAACATCCCGGATACCCGCTTTGTCATGGCGGGCACCGGAGACCAACTTAAAGAAGTCATTCAAGAAAGCATACGCTTAAAGATAAATGAGCGGATTCAATTTCCCGGCTTCATCGACAGAGCAAAAATAAATACTCTCTTCGCCCGGACTTCGGTTTATTGCATGCCCTCGGTCTCCGAACCCTTCGGCCTCTCTGCTCTCGAAGCAGCTCAATTCAGCATCCCAACTGTGATTTCAAAACAATCAGGCGTCGCAGAAGTCCTCACAAATTCCCGCACCGCCGACCATTGGGACTTGGATCTTATGGCAAGCCACATCAGCGAACTTTTACAAAACAAAGAAGCCCACGCCAAGGCTTCAGAGCATTCCTCACAAGACCACCAAACTTGCACCTGGGAACGGTCCGCGAAGCTTGTCCATCGGACATACCAAAACCTTCGCCCCTCTTAATCAGACTTAGAATTGGACCTTGGGCTTCATTCCTCATTTTTCGATGGAGTGGCGGATCGGTCGTAGAGTTTCTGTTGGTGGGCAGTGTGCTGGATCTGCTTGCAAGTCTCATCCACTTTTTGGGAGACTTGGTCGTTGATCCCGTGACTACGGCAGCGGTCGACACTGGAGCGATCCGGACGAATACGCTCGCGCTATATTGATTTTTAGTCGATCGTCTTCGAGCACTATTGTTATGTCACACTCAAAGACTTCAAGCCTTCTCGCGGGAGGCCTTTTTCTTGCCTGTTCGCTCTTAACAAGCCAGGCCGCTCTCCTTATCCATTATAGCTTTGATGGGGAGGCTCCGGGCTCTCTTTCGACCGGTGAGGTGATCGCAAATTTGGGAACCTCCGGCACGAATGGAACGGTGGGCATTCCAAGTGGTAGTATCACCGTTTCCGCAGANGCCAATCGGGTCAATGGNGTCGCTGGNGAATTNGGANACTNTCTCAATTTTCAACCNGGAGCTGACGCAAATGAGGGCGTGANNTCCACCCATATTACCAGTGGNAGNTCCCTGAGTTCNCTTGGGATCGATGGGAACNCCAGNTACTCGATGATGGCGTGGGTGAAGTTCGATAATTCTATCAACGACAACATGNTTTTTGGCGGGAATTCCGGCNNCGTTCTCCACCTCGGCGCNCGANNAANCAGCTACTGGTCCGGNCACTGGGGTGACGATATTAATTCAGGCGGAANTCCCACAANCGATGCNGGNAACTGGCACCATGTGACNTGGACAAATTCCGGCANGACCCAGGAAATCTTTGTCGATGGNGTTTCGGTNGCGACCGGGGGGGGAGGATCCAGNGGNGCGTTCAGTANTAATCTTAGTGAAAATCTTTTGATTGGAACATCGCGTAACCAAGGCTCNTTCCGTGGATCTCTCGACGATGTCGCGGTGTTTTCCACCTTGCTCAACGACTCCCAAATCGCAGCGTTCCACACCCTCTCGACGAATGTGGATTACGGCTATAATGCGGGTGAGGTCGATCAAATGATCACGGCCCACCAAGCTGGCGCGGGCTCTTCTGTGGCCGTTGGTGACACCACATGGGAATATGTAGTCTCTGATCCATCCGACGGCCGGTATTTTATTCAACTCGATTCAGGTGGAAGCGGCTTGGCTGGAAGTACTGGTCCTCCAGTGCGTGAATTTTTGGTCGATCATCCCTTAATTCCAGCGGGTAATCCAATTGTCTTATCGTGGGATGTTGGCATCGATGCGACTTCGTTAAGTATTGACCAGGGCGTGGGGGATATCCTGCCCTTGACCACAGACGGTATCGGGCAGATCACCCTTAATCCCGGGCCAAGTAGCGCCACGACATATACCATTATGGCAAGCAATGCTAATGGTGCAAATATGGCGCAGGTCACGGTCGATATTACCAACCAACCTATTATTGAGTCGTTCACTACTGATCAGATTCTTGTGGCTCCGGGCACTTCAGTACAGCTCGATTGGTCTACTCTCAATGTCACTGCGCTAGATCTCAACGGGAGCAATGTCACCGGAACGACAAGCTTGACGGTTAATCCTACCACAACGACTACCTACACCCTCAGTGCGACTAATGGGCAGGGGGTGAATACTTCGCAGCTTACGGTGACGGTCATCATTCCTGGTGAACCGGTTATTAATGAAGTTAGCGCAACCAACCAAAGTATTCTTTTGGACGAGGACGGTGAAAGCACGGACTGGATCGAACTACACAATCCGAGTGGAGCCACCGCCATCTTGAATGATTACTATCTTAGCGATGACCCGTCATTGCCGACTAAATGGCGCTTACCCAATATGAATTTAGCACCGGGTGGTTTTTTAATGATCTTCGCCTCCGGAAAAGATCGGGCCGTCGCGGGATCTGAACTGCACACCAACTTTAGCCTCCAGGCCGGTGGTGAGTATCTTGCGCTCAGCAAAGTCGATGGTGGGGTGACTACTTTCCTCTCGGAGTTTAATCCCTATCCGAATCAATTCGAGGATATCAGCTGGGGATATTTCCCGGATGGAAACACGCTCGGTTACTTCACAACGCCGACGCCGGCATCAACAAACCTCATTGGGGCGATCGATTACGTGCGCGACACCAGTTTCTCGTTGAATCGTGGATTTTATACCGCGCCGATTTCGGTGGCGATTTCCTCGAATACGCCCTCTGTTGAGATTCGATATACTATTGATGGATCGGCACCCACCACCACTACCGGCACCCTGTATACCGGTCCGATTGGTATTAGCTCCACGACAGTCTTGCGTGCGATTGCCTATCGGTCGGGCTACCTTCCGACGAACGTCGACACGAACACTTACATTTTTCTCGATGATGTCATCACCCAATCCGAAACCGCACCAACGGGTTGGCCCGCCAGCGGGACCTTCAACGGCCAGCTATACAACTACGGAATGGATTCCGATATCGTGAATAGTGGGAACTCTGCCATCGGCGGGGTGCAAGAGGTTAAGGATGCCCTTTCTGCAATCCCCAGTATCTCGATTTCTCTGAAGCAGGATGATTTCAGTGGAAACAGCGGTATTTTCTCAAATCCCGGAAATCGGGGGATCGCTTGGGAACGTCCCGCGTCGGCTGAGTTGATTTTTCCGACGGGTTACGTTGATCCTGATGGCAATCTTGAAGGGTTTCAAGTTGATGCAGGGCTGCGTGTCCGGGGTGGATTCAGTCGGAGTGGCAGCAACCCGAAGCACGCTTTGCGTTTATTCTTCCGCGCCGAGTATGGTGATTCAAAATTGCGATTCCCGATTTTCGGGGATGAAGGAGTCGATGAATTTGACAACCTCGACCTCCGGACCTCTCAGAATTATTCCTGGGCATTCCAGAATGATCCAAACAGAAATACTTTCCTGCGCGAAGTGTTTTCCCGAGACACCCAGCGGGATATGGGACAGCCATACACCAGAAGTCGCTATTACCACATTTACATCAATGGCATTTACTGGGGACTGTACATGACGCAGGAGCGTGCCGAGGCTTCCTACGCCGAGACTTATTTTGGAGGAGATAAAGCCAACTACGATACGGTTAAATCCGCTGGTAGTTCCGGTGGTTATACCAACGAGGCGACCGACGGTAACCTTGATGCCTGGCAGGACATTTTTGATATGGGGCGAAATCTGGTCGATCCTGGCTTCGTGAACAAGCGTGCCGAGTATTACAAGATGCAAGGGCTCGACAGCAATGGCGTGCGTGACACAAACCTGCCTGTGTTGATCGATATGGATAATTTGATCGACTTCATGCTGGTGACATTCTGGGTAGGCAACTTTGACGCTCCTTTGTCTAACTTCCTGGGAAATGATCGACCGAATAACTTTTTCTCCCTCCGTGACCGGACCAACAATGATATGGGCTTTGCGTTTTATGCCCATGATGCCGAGCACTCGCTCTTCTCCGGTTGGAATCGGACCGGGCCGTTTAATAGCTCGAATCGTGCTGTATTTGCCTACAGTAATCCGCAATTCCTGCACGAGGATCTTTTACAAAACCTCGATTCCTTTAGTCGCAATGAATATTTCATGGCTTGGGCCGACCGCACTCACAAGGCCCTCTTCAATGACGGCGTGTTGACCACCGCGAGCGCGACTGCCCGTATCAACTCCCGCGCAAGTATCGTCGACCAAGTGATTGTTGCCGAGTCAGCTCGATGGGGCGATGCCAAGGGGGCGAATCCGCCGCATGACCGCAACGACTGGATTGGTGCCAAGAACAGCCTGTTGAGCATCGCGGGTGGCCGCAATTCAACCGTTCTCGGACAACTCGTTGCTGACGGACTTTATCCCACTCTTGCAGCTCCGGGATTTAGCCAGCATGGAGGACACATTTCCAGTGTGACTCCACTGACGATCACCAACGCAAGTGGCGATATTTATTATACCACCGACGGCTCGGACCCACGCCTCATCGGTGGTGGGATTCACACCAGCGCAACATTATACACCGGTCCTCTGCTCTTAACTACCACGAGTCCTGTCCGTGCTCGTTCATATGCCACGGGCACTTGGTCCGCTCTTAACGAAGCGACCTTCATTGTTGATGCCGTAGTTGCGAGCAGCTCGAACCTTGTCGTCTCTGAGGTTCACTACCGTCCTGCTGCGCCAACTCCTGCTGAGGAAGATGCTGGATTCCTCGAGCGCAGTGATTTCGAATTCATAGAAGTAATGAACATCGGCCCAAATGAAGTCGATATGACCAACGTGCGTTTCACGGACGGCGTCGAATTCAATTTTGATAACTCACTTCAGGGAATTACCCTCGCGCCGGGACAGCGCTTCATACTCGTCAGTAAGATTGACGCTTTCCAGATCCGCTACCCGGGTGTTTCCAGCAGCCTGATTGCGGGTGAGTTTTCCGGAAGCCTGAGCAATGGGGGCGAACAGATTACCCTCCAGGCCTCGGATAATTCCGTGGTGCGAGGCTTTACCTACGATGACAAGTCACCATGGCCGGAAAGCCCGGACGGTGATGGCTTCAGTCTTACTTTGATTGATCCCGGTGGGAATCCTGATCACGCCGATCCATTTAGCTGGCGCGCGAGTGTTTCGATTGGTGGATCTCCGACCGGCTCCGATGCCAGCTCCTTTGGCGGGAATGCTCTCGATGATCTTGATGGAGACGGATTGAGGGCGCTCATTGAATATCTTTTGGGAACCTCTGACACGGTGCCTTCCGGCGCTGCTGGTCCAACAGTTGCCGCACAAAACCTAATTGTTGATACGGCTGCTGATGACTACCTTACGATGACTGTCGTGCTCGATCTCTCGGCGGACGATGTCGAATATCAGGTTGAAATAACCGACGACCTTGCAGGCTGGGAATCTGGCTCGGGTCATGTGGAGCATGTCAGTAGCACCAATAATGGCGATGGCACTCTCACCGTGGTTTACCGCAGTGCTGACCCGATTGTGTCGGGGATTCAGGAGTATTTCCGTCTGAGGGTGATTTCCCGCTCATAGCTGAAGGGAGTGTTGCTAATTAGAGTTCTTCCAGTTACCAGCTCCCCGTCCTTGACCACTTCAGCTTCCATCAACCCGGTTCCTGCCGCTGCCGCTCGCGAAATCTCCCGTCGCCGGACTTTTGCCATCATCTCTCACCCTGATGCGGGGAAGACTACGCTCACCGAGAAACTTCTCCTTTACGGAGGTGCGATCGGTTTGGCTGGAAGCGTCACCTCCAAGAAAGAGGCGCAGTCCACCTCAAGTGACTGGATGGCGATGGAGAAAGAGCGGGGGATTTCGGTGTCCTCGACAGTGCTGCAGTTCGAATACCAGGATTACTGCGTCAATCTACTCGATACCCCGGGGCACCATGATTTCTCGGAAGATACCTATCGGGTTCTCTCGGCTGTTGATGCCGCGGTGATGGTCATCGATGCCGGTAAGGGGATCGAGGCACAGACTTTAAAATTGTTCGAGGTATGTCGTCGACGGGGAGTCCCGATCTTTGTCTTCATCAACAAGATGGACCGGCCGTCGCGTCCGCCTTTGGAGTTGATGGACGAGCTGGAAAAAGTCCTCAAGTTGGCTCCCGCCCCCGTAAACTGGCCGCTCGGTGATGGTCCGCGTTTTCGTGGTGTTTACGATCGCAAGAAAGGGGAGGTGAATCTTTTCGAGAGGACTCCCCACGGTGCATTTAAAGCGCCTCTCGAAGTTGCCGGAATCGAGGACGATACCGTGCGCGAGGTTTTGAGTGAAGAACTCTACGAAACTGTAATCCAGGAAGTTGAATTACTCGACGGTCTCACCGAACCTTTGGATATAGAACGCGTGTTGGCTGGCGAACAAATGCCCATCTACTTCGGGAGCGCGATGAACAACTTTGGTGTTCAGAATATGCTCGAGAGCTTTCTGGAAATGGCGCCGCTTCCAGCCGGTCGCGAGAATGATGGCGAGATGGTTGAGCCAACGACGAATAACTTCTCCGGCTTCGTTTTCAAAATTCAGGCCAACATGAATCCCCGTCATCGCGACCGGGCTGTTTTCGTGCGGATCGTCTCCGGTATCTTCGAGCGGGATATGCAGGTCATCGACCAGCGCTCCGGAAAAAAAGTGCGACTCGCGAATGCGCAGAAGTTATTTGGACAGGATCGCGAAACTCTCGACACAGCCTACGCCGGAGACATTCTGGCTTTGGTTGGGAACTATAATTTCCTTATTGGCGACACTCTGACCAGCGACCCAAGAGTGGTCTACAAAGAGATGCCCCGTTTCACGCCCGAGTGTTTCGCCTACATCCTCAACAAAGACACCGCCGGGATCAAACGCTATCGATCTGGAATGGAGCAGTTGATGAAGGAGGGCGTGGCACAGGCCTATCAGGTTCATGGAAGTGCCCAGGCTGTTCCCTTGCTGGGAGCAGTGGGCCCACTTCAATTCGAAGTCATGCAGGCCCGGTTGGCCTCCGAGTATCAGGTCGAGACCCGGCTCGAAACTCCGTCCTGGACGGTGGTGCAGTGGTTCGAGGAAAAAGAACCCGATTCATCGAGAGGGGAGCTTGATCCTCCTAAAGTGCAGCTTCCTTCAGGATGTTCCGTGGCCCGGGATCAGGATGGCCAGTGGGCGGTCTTGTTGCCGGTGAAATATCTTACCAGCATTCTCCACGACCGCAATGAGCACTTGATCTTCCGCGATCACGCCTACGTTTAAGCGAGAGGCTGATTTTACCCAGGGCCGAGAAGGGTAGTCGAAAGCCATGCTTTTGATACCCCCTTAGAGGGACCTGATGATGAAAAATTAGAGCAACTCCGGATCGTTCTGACGGTGCGCGATCAGCCTATGTTTTTCCACAGATAAGAAACGTTTAACGCTGACTGAGATTATGCAGTTGAAATCATTCATTTTGTGCGCCAGAAGAACTCATGTTTGACAGTGATATTGAAATCGCCCGCGCAGCCAAACTCCAGCCGATCTCAGAGATCGGAGAAAAGATGGGCATTCCGGCGGATGCACTCCACCAATACGGACACACGAAGGCAAAGATCGACTCAAAATTTCTCGAGTCACTGGAGAGTAAACCTGATGGAAAGCTCATTTTGGTCACTGCGGTCAGCCCGACAGCGGCAGGGGAAGGGAAGACAACGACAACGGTAGGTATCGGCGATGGCCTGAACAGGATTGGCAAGCGGGCGCTCATTTGCCTGAGGGAACCCAGTCTGGGTCCATGTTTTGGGATGAAAGGAGGCGCAGCCGGAGGTGGCATGGCTCAGGTCGTGCCTATGGAGGATATCAATCTGCACTTCACGGGCGACTTTCATGCCATCGGTGCGGCCAATAATTTACTGGCGGCCTTAATCGACAATCATATTCACCACGGAAACCAGCTGGATATCGACGTGAGGAGGATTAGTTGGCGAAGGGTTGTCGATATGAATGATCGGGCGCTCCGGGATATTGTTGTGGCCACCGGGGGAATCTCGAATGGATTTCCCCGCGAGGATGGATTTGACATTACCGTCGCCTCGGAGGTGATGGCAATCTTTTGCCTGGCCTCGGATTTGAAGGATCTGCAACACCGGCTTGGGAAAATTGTCGTCGGCTACAATCGCAAACGTGATCCCATCACAGCGGAGCAACTGAATGCTGATGGCGCCATGACGGTTCTCTTGAAAGATGCCTTCATGCCAAACCTGGTGCAGACGCTTGAAAATAATCCGGCGCTCGTCCACGGGGGCCCCTTTGCCAATATTGCACACGGTTGTAATTCCGTTGCCGCTACAAAAGCAGGACTCAAGTTGGCCGACTACGTTGTCACGGAGGCTGGATTTGGCGCCGATCTGGGTGCCGAAAAATTCTTTGATATCAAGTGCCGGAAGGCTGGATTAAAACCTTCGGCAGCGGTTCTTGTGGCCACGATCCGCGCCTTGAAAATGCACGGTGGAGTCTCAAAGGATTCTCTTGCAGAAGAAAATGTCGATGCGGTTCGAGAGGGCTGCGTGAACCTTGAACGTCACCTGCGGAATGTGAAATCGTTCGGAGTTCCAGTGGTTGTAGCGATTAACCAGTTTAGCGCAGACACCGAAGCTGAACTCGCAGCAGTGCGTGAAACAGCAGAAAAATATGGAGCCGTCGCTATTGTCTGTTCCCACTGGGCCGAGGGTGGCGCTGGCACCGAGGAAATTGCGAACCATTTGGTTAACTTGCTCGAGAATGAAGAGTCTCAATTCACTCCGGCCTATCCCGATGAAATGCCCCTGTGGGATAAAATTGAAACGATCGCCTGCCGACTCTATGGTGCGGCAAACGTTATCGCTGATGCCAAGGCCCGGAAAAAGATAGAATCGCTTCAAGAGGAGTATGGTCACTTTCCAATCTGCATGGCAAAAACCCAGTATAGTTTTTCGACGGATCCCAATGCGATCGGCGCGCCTGATGGACACACCATTCCGGTTCGGGAGGTGCGCTTATCAGCGGGTGCGGAGTTCATTGTCGTGATTTGCGGGAATATCATGACTATGCCTGGTTTACCCAAAGTTCCCTCAGCAAACAGCATCGGTCTCAATAGCAGTGGTGAAATCGAAGGATTATTTTAGTAAGGGCACAGGGCCGAAAGTATCGTTTTCCTGGGGCATTTGGGGCTGGTGCCTCGTCATGTGACCTGGACGAATTACCGTGGCATTGGCGAGACCGTGGCGGAAGCAAGGCCGTTGTATCAAAAGATGAAGGACTCAGAGAATTCCGGGGCCTATGCAGCGGAGTATCGTCGTTTGCAGGACGAAAGAATCGCGGCTTTTGGAGAGTATCTTGAGGATGTGAAAAGCGGTTCCTTCCCGGATTTCGGAAATTTGATTGAGACGGATCCAGAGGTTTTGGAAGCAGTGAAGAAAGGAATTTGAGATGAAGAGATTGAGTTTTATTGCGATTTGGTGGGCGTGTTCCCTGGCTTTGTTGGCGGAACCTCGAAAAGAAAAATTACCGGACGAGTTGGCTGCAAAGACAGTCTCGTTGAATCCGGAGTATTTGGTTTATCAGGACGGTGAATTGGAGAAGGGAAAGAAGTTGCCTCTGGTGATTTATCTTCATGGCGCCGGGGGGACAGGGAATGAAATCACAAAAATTCGGCGCCAGCCAATGCGCTTGCTGGAGACCATTCGGACAGCAAAGAAGAGATGTCTTTGTGTGGCGCCGCAAGTGCTGCGGAAGTCAAGGAATGAGGGAGGGAGAGGAGGCTGGATCTTTTCTGATCTCGATTTGTTGATCGGGCATTTGAAGAGGACCTTACCGATCGATGAGAAGAGAATTTATCTGACTGGAAATAGCATGGGGGGCTATGGGACCTATGTGTGGGCGGGGAACTCTCCGCAACACTTTGCCGCGATCGCGCCCATGGTGGGTGGGATTGGGCCGGATGGTCCGAAGGGTATCACAAAGGACCTGAAGAAGTGGGGGAAGAATCTCGCGACGATTCCGATGAAGGCCTATTACGGTGGGAAAGATAAAGTGGTTCCGGCCGACCGGGGCGCGATGGTGCTCAAGGCGATCAAGGCGGCTGGAGGAAAGAAGGCCGAGGTGATCGTGTTGGAAGAGGAAGGACACGGAGCGGGTCGTGTTCCTTTTAAAGATGTGAAGTTCGTGGAGTGGTTGTTTTCGCAGGAGAAAAAGTGAACGCGGACCGGGCGGATTGATCCCTGAGGAAAATGCGCCAAGAAGGGTAAGAGCTGATTGCGATTGTGGCAGTGTGTCAGCGATAATCTTTTCCTTCGTGGCTGCGGAGGACTGACTTTTGCCAGGTGCTGAGTTTTGATTTGAGGCTATCCAGCTTGGCGGGATCGATGGATGAGGTGAGGTCCTTGGATTCCATGGGGTCTTTGTCGAGGTCGTAGAGTTCCCAGGTGGTTTTCTTGTTTTTATAGATGGCGTGGATTTTGTGGGGCCAATCGATGATGGCGGCGTGGCCTTTTTGGTGAGCGCCTTCGGAGTGGGTGGGGAAGTCGTTGACGTTTTTGAGGAGGCGAGCAGGGAGCGGAGTCTCCTTGCCGGCTTGCTGGGCTTCCATGAGTTGCTTGATGATGCGGTCGTTCCAGGTTGAGTTGCCGCCGGCGAAGTGGTGCCAGAA